>CAMVKS010000030.1 GCA_947167995.1 uncultured Prevotellaceae bacterium | reverse complement strand
GCCAGTGGCACCGCCCCCGACAATGTCACGCACGACGGGCACACCTACACTCTTGTTGACTATGATGGCAGCGACTATTTCAAGGGCACCAAGGGAGACCTTAACAGCCATTGCGGCGCAAGCAGTGCCTACATCCACCTCTACTACACTAAGGACAACGCTGAGAATTACAGTTCCACGGCTGTGAATTCTATCTCCTTCAACGATACTCAGAGTGGGGCTGTAGGTGTGAATGGCGGCACCACGGGCTATGACCTCAACACCGGCTGCGGCTCCAGCAGCGACTACATCTACATGCATGCCGGCACGGGCAATAAGGGATGGGTAATCAGCATGAACTCAAACCATACCCAATGCACTATCACGGGGTATCAGGGCACTAAGAATAACAAGACAACAGTCTATATACCTAATTACATAGACGGCGCACCGGTAATCGGCTTCTCGGGCTCGGTTTTCAGCGGGTTCACCAACCTTGAGACAATGTTTTTTTATGAGAACACCCGAGTCACCCAAATGGCGTCGATGCAAGGATGCTCTAAATTCAGAAGTATAAGAACTGGTAATCAATATGACATAACTCCGGCTTCAATGACAAGCATCCCTGCCTCAGCGTTTGTGGGCACAGACCTTAGGAATGTCACGCTCACGTCGGTCACCAACGTCGGGAGCAATGCTTTCGCTGGAAGCACAGTGCTAAACAGTGTAGTGTTTAATCAATCAAATGTCACTATCGGTGATGGCGCTTTTTCTTACATAGTAAGAGAAGGCGGTGCCATGTGCCAAGTCACTTATCCAGGCTCTATTAATGCCTGGAGCCCCAGTAAGTACATGTATTCGCCAAGCTTGGTTGTCAATGGCGGAAGCGGCAGCAACACATGGTCCTGCGGCTGGTGTGGCGGAGGGTCCTCAAGTAGCTATAACCGTCTATACTGGACGCTTGATGCTGCCGGGCAGCTGAAAATAGATTGTGCCGACAACAATTGGTCTAATCATCCCTCCGAACAGGTCATAGTTTACAAAGGCTGGACTAAGAATCTTGTGAAATCGCTCACTTTAGAGCATGTTTACTCTTTAGGAGTTATGGAATTCACTAACCATGCCAATCTAAAGAATGTGTACATCAACCCCACTTTGCACTCTATAGACAGTAACGCGTTCTTGGGTTGTAGTTCTTTGACCGATATTTGGTTCAACGGCACACTGTCACAATGGGAAGCCGTTGACAAGGGAGGCAACTGGAATCCCAGCGCCGCCACCGAGCATTGGCGCTCCACGGTGACTTTTAACGCCAACGGCCACGGCACCGCTCCAGCAGCACAGACCCTCTGGAGCAACTATGACAAGGCCACTACTCCAACGGCTCCAACTGCCAATGGCTACATCTTCCAGGGGTGGTACACCGAGGCGGAATGCATCAATCAGTGGGACTTCAACACAGTGGTCACTGGCGACATGACGCTCTATGCCAAATGGGGTTTGGCACAATACACCTTCAACAGCGAGACCGGTGAGCTGGCACTCCTGTGGGGCGAGTTCAACAAGGACAACAAGTGGGGCAACGATGTGCCCGCCGAGGCCGTCACGAGCGTCACCGCCACCAGCCAGGTGAGCTTCACCGGCGACTGCTCACAGCTATTCAGTAACTTCACCAATTGCACTAGCATGGATTTGGACAGTGTAAACACCAGCAATGCCACCAACATGAGCGCTATGTTCAGTGGTTGCTATAGCCTCACCTCGCTCAACATCTCGGGATGGAACACCAGCAACGTTAACAACATGGGCATAATGTTTCAAACTTGCACGAGCCTCACCTCGCTCGACATCTCGGGATGGGACACTGGCAAAGCCATTATTATGAACAATATGTTCACTAATTGCTCAAGCCTCACTTCGCTCAACCTATCGGGCTGGAATATAGCTCCTGGATGCAGCATGGGCATGATGTTCCAATTTTGCACAAATCTCACCTCGCTCGACCTCTCGGGGTGGAACATACACATGGTTTCTAATATGTCTGGCATGTTTTCAGAATGCTCTTCGCTCAAATCGGTCAACCTCTCGGGCTGGGTCATTGGCAGGTGGAGTATTTCCAATATGTTCCAAGATTGCAATCAACTCACCACCATCTACACGACTACAAGCTGGTATACCGGGAATGTTGATTATTCATCAGGCATGTTTAGCGGTTGCACAAAACTGGTGGGCGGCATGGGCACCACCTACGACGAAAACCACACCGATAAGGAATATGCCCGCATCGACCACGGCGCAGAGCAACCGGGCTATTTCACGGGTGTGTTTAAGCTCATCCTGCCCGAAGATGTGACCACTTCGGCAACCCCTGTCTGCACAATTGGCGACTCTATCTACTACACCGCTGGCACCGCTGTCACCCTCACCTACACCGGCAATGTGCCCGAGGGCAAAGTGGTCGTCTTTGCCGTGAACGGTACCGCAATTGATGGCAACACCTTCGAGATGCCGTTAAACGATGCCACCGTCACTGTTACATTTAATCCCGCATTGGTGGTTGTGCCAGGTGACGTGGATGGCGACGGCGAGGTGACCACAGTAGATATCACTGCCATCTACAACTACCTGCTCAACGGCGACGAGACATTCATCACCACCAGCGACGTGGACGGCGACGGCTACATCACCACTGGCGACATCACCTTCATCTACAACATCCTGCTGGGAAACAAGAAATAGTTCATAGTTCACAGTTTATAGTTTATAGTTCATAGTTGGGCTTGATCTATAGATAATCTTTTTTAAGAAATATAAGGACATATTGTTAACGCTTCGCGTGGGGGATTTAGGACAATTCTCCACGCTTGTTTTGTGTGGCAAAGAATTTGTTGATTTCCTCGTTTTTCAAAAAAAAGTTTAACCATATTACAATTTTTTTAAAGAAATGCTTGTGTTTTTGAGCTTATTTCTTTATATTTGCAACTATAACAATGCTAAAAACGATTAATCAACTAATAACTCATAAACTTTCAGCTTATGAAAAAGATTTTACTATTGCTTGTGGCTCTTCTTGCCACTACCACCGTCTGGGCCGCGGATTTCATCACCGATGTGATGGTGATTGGCGGCTCGAAAAGTGAAGTTAACAGCTTGAAGAATACCTACACGTCTCAGGGCTGGACGGTCATCGACCAGGACCTGAACGCCGGTGCTGGCTCAAGCAGCGACTACATCTACCTGCTCTACAAGGCGGCGAGTAACTCGGGCCGGGATGCCGGCGCGTTTATCACCGGCTTCTACATCAGCAATGCAAGTGGAACCGCCCCCGATAATGTCACACACGGTGGGCACACTTATACCCTTGTGTCCTGCGATGGCAGCGACTATTTCAAGGGCACCAAGGGAGACCTTAACAGCCATTGCGGCGCAAGCAGTGCCTACATCCACCTCTACTACACTAAGGACAACGCTGAGAATTACAGTTCCACGGCTGTGAATTCCATTTCCTTCGATGCCACCCAGAGTGGCGCTGTTGGCGTGAATGGCGGCTCCACGGGCTATGACCTGAACACGGGTTGCGGCTCGAGCAGCGACTACATCTACATGCACGCCGCCACCGCCGCAAAGGGGTGGGTCATCAACTCGAGCTCAGGCAACATCACGGGGTATCAAGGCTCTAAAAGCAGCTGGACCTCTCTCACCGTACCTCTCAACATCGACGGAGTGCAGGTGACGAACTTCTCGGGCAATGTCTTCAGCGGGTTCTCCAGTCTTGTAACTCTGGCTTTCTATGACAACACCATAGTCAGCCAAATGCCGTCAATGCAGGGGTGCACCAACTTCAAACATGTGAAAACCGGCAGCACCAACGACAAGACTCCTGCTTCCATGACAAGCATCCCGGCTTCGGCCTTCATGAGCACTGCCATCGAGAATATCACGCTCACATCGGTCACCAGTGTTGGGGCCAATGCGTTCAATGGATGCAGCCTGTCATCGGTCATTTTTTCTCAATCAAATGTCTCTATAGGAGATGGGGCTTTTTCCAACATAAGCAGCAATTGTCAAATCACTTATCCAGGCTCAATGAATGTCTGGGGACATAGTAAGTATATGTATTCGCCAAACTTGGTTGTTAATGGCGGTAGTGGTTCCAGCGCATGGAATTGCGGTTGGTGCGGTGGAAACTCTTCCAGCAATAACACTCTGTGTTGGACTCTTGATGCAGCTGGAAATCTGAAAATAGACTGTGCCGACAACAGTTGGAGCAATCATCCCACCAATCAGGTAATCACCACCCATAATTGGAACAAGAATAAAGTGATTAATCTCACTATTGAACATGTCTATTCCATTGCTCAATATGAATTCCAGAGTTACACCAATCTTGTCACTTTAGATGTGAAATCAGGAGTGACCAATATAGGAAACTTCGCTTTCAACAGTTGTACTAAACTTGAAAAAGTATATCTGCCATCGTGTTTGACAAGTATCGGGGAATATGCATTCAGGAACTGCGAACTCCTGACTGACCTTTTCTTCAATGGTACACAACAACAATGGGGCAATGTGACAAAGGGCACAGGCTGGAATAATTACGTGTCAGATGACTTTACAGAGCACTGGCGCTGCACCGTGACATTCAACACTAACGGGCACGGCACAGACCCCGCGGCACAGACCCTATGGAGCAACCAGGACAAGGCCACTGTGCCCACCGCTCCAACGGCCAATGGCTACATCTTCCAGGGCTGGTACACCGAGGCGGCCTGCATCAATCAATGGGACTTCAACACTGTGGTGCCAGGCGACATGACGCTCTATGCCAAATGGGATGTGCGCTACACCTTCAACAGTACAACTGGCGAGCTGGCACTTATCAAAGGCGAGTTCAACAAGGACAACAAGTGGGGCGGCGATGTGCCAGCCGAGGCTGTCACGAGCGTGACTGCCACCAGCCAGGTGAGCTTCACTGGTGACTGCTCGGAGCTGTTCAAGGATTTCAGTTACTGCACAAGCATAGATTTGAATAGTGTTAACACCAGCAATGTCACCAATATGAGGAGTATGTTCGAAAACTGCGTAAGACTAACCTCGCTCAATATCTCGAGCTGGAACACTGCCAATGTCACTGATATGAGTGATATGTTCATGGGTTGCGAAATCCTCACCTCGCTCGACATCTCAAGTTGGAACACCGCCAATGTTATCTCCATGAGCTTTATGTTCATGGATTGCTCCCATCTCACCTCGCTCGACATCACGGGATGGGATACTGGCAATGTCGAATCTATGGACCATATGTTCACTAATTGCTTAAGCCTCACCTCGCTCGACCTCTCGGGATGGAACATAACTCGTGTAAACCAAATGGACTTAATGTTCGCATATTGCAATCAACTCACCTCGCTCGACCTCTCGGGATGGGACACACACATGGTTTATAATATGTTTGGCATGTTTGAAGGATGCTCTTCGCTCAAATCGGTCAACCTCTCGGGCTGGGTTGGCAGGTGGACTATGAACAAAATGTTCCAAAATTGCAATCAACTCACCACCATCTACACGACTACAAGCTGGTATACCGGGAATGTTGATTATTCATCAGGCATGTTTAGCGGTTGCACAAAACTGGTGGGCGGCATGGGCACCACCTACGACGAAAACCACACCGATAAGGAATATGCCCGCATCGACCACGGCGCAGAGCAACCGGGCTATTTCACGGGTGTGTTCAAGCTCATCCTGCCCGAAGATGTGACCACCTCGGCAACCCCTGTCTGCACAATTGGCGACTCCATCTACTACGCCGCTGGCACCCCTGTCACCCTCACCTACACAGGCAATGTGCCTGAGGGTTATGTCCCGAAGTATTCGGTGAACGGCACAGACATCGAGGGCAACACCTTCCAAATGCCGTTAGACGATGCCACCGTGACCGTTGAGCTTCAGGAGCTGCGATACACCTACGACAGCGCGACCGGTACACTGGCGCTTCTTAGGGGCGAGTTCAACAAGGACAACAAGTGGGGCGACGATGTGCCAGCCTCGGCCGTCACGAGCGTCACCGCCACCAGTGAGGTGAGCTTCACGGGCGACTGCTCGCAGCTGTTCTATAACTTTGAATCTTGTGAAAGCATGGACTTGAATCATGTAAACACCAGTGCGATGACGAGTGCATGCGAAATGTTTATGCAATGCGAAGCATTAACCACGCTCAACATCTCAAGCTGGAACACCAGCGCTGTTACCAACATGACTGGCATGTTCTTCTATTGTTCAAGCATGAAGTCATTCGATATCTCTGGCTGGAATACCGCCAGTGTCACCAGCATGGAAAGCATGTTCTCATTTTGCGATTCCTTGACTTCGCTCAACCTCTCAGGTTGGAACATGGGCAATGTCACCAACATGAGTGAGATGTTCTACTATTGCTCAAGCATGACGTCATTCGATATCTCGGGCTGGAACACCACCAATGTCACCAACATGAGCGGTATGTTCGAAAACTGTACTGGTCTTACCTCACTCGACCTCTCGGGCTGGGACACTGGCAATGTCACCAGCATGTACGCCATGTTCAGAGGCTGCTCATATTTGACCACCATCTATGTTGGCGCGGATTGGAGCACCGAGAAAGTTACTAGGTCAGGGTTTATGTTCGATGGCTGCACATCGCTGGTAGGCGGCATGGGAACGACCTATGACATGTACCACACAAATAAGGAATATGCCCACATCGACGGCGGTTTAGCCAATCCCGGCTACTTAAGCGCCAAGACGCCGCGCTACACCTACGACAGCACCACGGGCGCCCTTTCGCTCAACTGGGGCACATTCAACAATGGCGACAAGTGGGGCAGCGAGGTGATTGCCACTGCAGTCACGAGCGTCACAGCCACCAGCGATGTGAGCTTCATGGGCGACTGCTCGGAGTTGTTCAAAGGCTTCAGCAATTGCACAAGCATGGACTTGAATAATGTCAATACCAGCAGTGTCACCAACATGAGCAATATGTTCGAAAACTGCTCAAGCTTGACTTCGCTCGACTTCTCGAACTGGAATACTGACGATGTGAATATCTTGAACAATATGTTCAAGTCTTGCACGAGCCTGCGTAATGTTGACATTTCGAACTTCAACACCTCTATGGTTTACACAATGTACTCCATGTTCGAAGGCTGCTCAAGTCTCGTAAGGCTCGACCTCTCGGGTTGGGACACTCGCAATGGCACAGATATGAGTAGGATGTTCTGCGGCTGTTCAAAACTGAGAACTATCTATGTCGGTGGAGGATGGACCACACAGATTGCCTTGAGCTCCAATAGCATGTTCTACGGCTGCACCTCGCTGGTGGGCGGCATGGGCACAACCTATGACCCCAGCCACACCGACAAGGAATATGCCCACATCGACGGCGGCCCCGACAACCCAGGCTATTTCACCGACCCGAATGCAGTGGTGGTTGTTCCTGGCGACGTGGACGGCGACGGCGAGGTGACCACAGTAGATATCACTGCCATCTACAACTACCTGCTCAACGGCGACGAGACATTCATCACCACCAGCGATGTGGACGGCGACGGCTACATCACCACAGGCGACATCACCTTCATCTACAACATCCTGCTGGGCAATTAATCAATGCATAATTCATAATGCTCAATGCATAAAAAACGTCGCCAACTTCTTTGGCGGCGTTTTTTATTGTTAAGGAAAGTCGGCAACCACTAACCTTCAAAATCTTGATTTTGACTGCCGACTTTGCAAACGTTTTCACATTTAAAACAACATTATTATAATAATTAATTGATATATATAGTCTGATTATTACTAATTTTACTCACTGGAAAAAATTAACTAAAATAGATACATTATGAAACTTATTTTCAATCTTGATTACCAGACTATCTTTGGCGAGGAGATAGTGCTGCACATTGATGACAGCAAGCTCGACTTCCTTGACAGTGCTCACAAGATGACCACAACCGACGGTCGCCGATGGACCTGCGAGGTGTCCTATCCGGGAGTGAGCGGCCGTCACATCGATTACTACTACACAGTGAACCGTGGCGATGAGGAAGTGCGACATGAGTGGCAGACGGTGCCTCACCGCCTCATCTTCTCCTGCGCCAAAGCCAAGCGCTACACTATCTATGACCACTGGCTCGACCTGCCCGAGGACAGCTACCTCTACAGCAGTGCATTCACCGATTGCCTTGCCGAGCGCCCAGAGCGTAAGCTGGCAAGCACAGGATATGGCAAGACTGCCATTATCAATGTGCGTGCTCCACAGCTGGCAAGCAACCAGCACTTGGTGCTGTGCGGTGAGGGGCCTGCCCTGGGCGACTGGAGTGCCAAGCGAGGCTTGGAGATGACCGAGGTGACCCATAACCAGTGGGCCATCAAGCTCAATACCTCAAAATTAGCTGGCAACACCATCGTCTTTAAATTTGTTGCTATCGACGACAAGGGTGGCATCTGCTGGGAAGAGTGCGACAATCGAAGCATAGAGCTTCCCGATCTGGCCACAGGCGAGGTGGTGTGCTATGAGCTTCCTCAGGCCACATTCCCACTGCCTGCATGGCGCATCGCGGGTACTGTAATTCCCATCTTCTCGCTGCGCAGCCAGCAGAGCTGTGGTGTGGGCGACTTTGGCGACCTCAAGAAGATGATCGACTGGATGGAGCGCACCGGCCAGCGCGCCCTGCAGGTGCTGCCCATCAACGACACCACCATCACCAAAACGTGGACCGACAGCTACCCCTACAACAGCATCTCGATCTACGCCCTGCACCCCATGTATGTTGACCTGCGTCAGCTCCCAGCTCTAAAAGATGTGGAGAAGATGAAGAACTACCTGGCTCAGGGCAAGGAGCTCAACAAGCTGGCACAAGTTGACTATGAGCGTGTCAATAAGCTCAAGTTGAGCTATCTGCGCGACGTGTGGGCTCAGGATGGCGAGAAGATTGTCAAGGGTAATGATTACAAGAAATTCTATGCAGCCAATAAGCGTTGGCTTGTGCCTTACGCTGCATTCTGTGTGCTGCGCGACAAGTTCGGCACTGCCAATTTCAAAGAGTGGCCCAACCATCGCCAGTTCACTCCCTCGCTCAAGAAGAGCGTGGAGGACGCTACCACCACAATGGGTAAGGAGGCTGCTTTCTGGATGTTTGTCCAGTTTGAGCTCAGCAAGCAGATGAAAGCTGCTCATGAGTATGCACGCAGCAAGCACGTGATATTGAAGGGCGACATCCCCATTGGCATCAGCCCCAACGGTTGCGATGCATGGGTAGAGCCCAACTACTTCAACATGAACGGCCAGGCGGGTGCTCCACCCGATGCCTTCAGCGCCGACGGTCAGAACTGGGGATTCCCCACCTACAACTGGGACGAGATGCTCAAAGACGGCTGCCAGTGGTGGGTGCGTCGCTTCCAGAACATGAGCGAGTATTTCGACGCCTATCGCATAGACCACGTACTCGGTTTCTTCCGCATCTGGGAGATTCCCATCAGCTCGGTTCAAGGTCTTCTGGGCCAGTTCTCACCAGCCCTTGGCATGACTCGCGAGGAAGTTGAGGGCTACGGACTGCACTGGCAGGAAGATTTCTTCACCAAGCCATTCATCTCCGACTGGATTATCGACCGCGTCTTTGGTCCTCACGCTCAGCGCGTGCGCGACACCTTCTTGCAGCACTCTCACGACGACATTTGGGTGATGCGTCCCGAGTATGACACTCAGCGCAAGGTTGAAGCAGCATTTGCCGGCAAGACCACCGACGACGACAAGTGGGTGCGCGATGGATTGTTCTCGCTCATCAACAATGTGCTCTTTGTGCGCGACCGCAAGGACCCCAACAAGTTCCATCCACGCATCACTGCACAGCTGGCACTCATCTATGAGGCTTTGTGGGATAGCGACAAGGACGCCTTCAACCGCCTCTATAACGACTACTACTATCGTCGCAACAACCGCTTCTGGTATCACGAGGCGATGAAGAAGTTGCCACGTCTGGTTCAGGCAACACGCATGCTCGTGTGTGCCGAGGACCTTGGCATGGTGCCCGACTGCGTGCCCTGGGTGATGAACGAGCTCAAGATTCTGAGCCTCGAAATCCAGTCTATGCCCAAGGACAACACTCTCAAGTTTGGCAACCTCCAGAGCAATCCTTACCGCTCGGTGAGCACTATCAGCACACACGACATGAGCACTCTGCGCCAATGGTGGGACGAGGATTGGCAGCTCTCGCAGGAGTACTACAACGAAGTGATGTGGAAATCGGGACCTGCTCCTCATCCACTGCCAGGATGGCTTGCTCGTGACATAGTGGCTCAGCACCTCTACAGCCCGTCGATGCTCTGCTTGATAAGTCTGCAAGACTGGTTGTCGATTGACGAGGAACTTCGCTTGCCCGATGCCGATGCCGAGCGCATCAATGTGCCTGCCAACCCGCGCCACTACTGGCGTTATCGCATGCACATGACTATCGAGGACCTGATGGACAATAGCGAGTTCAACGCTAAGGTAAAGCAGCTCATCGCTCAAAGCAACCGTTAAAATTTTAACCAAGAGGTTCTAGACATTCTAGGAATTTTAGAAAATCTAGAACCTCTAATTTAATACCAATCAACTTTTATGAAACTGAAGATAACAATCACAATAGTTGCACTCTTTGCCATGCTCACGGCAGGTGCTCAGCAGGTGACTTCGCCCAGCGGCAACGTTCAGGTGAACTTCTCTCTGGACCAGAATGGGCGACCCACCTACGAGATGCTCTACAAGGGCAAAATGGTGATAAATCCCAGCCACATGGGCTTTGACCTGGCACCCGACAAGCATGCCAGCAAGGGTATGGACGAGACCAACCTGCTCGAGGGATTCTCTATCGATGGCAGCAACATTTCATCTTTTGATGAGACTTGGACTCCCGTGTGGGGACAGTACAAGACCATCCGCAACAACTACAACGAGATGGAGGTCAATCTCTATCAGAAGAGCGCCAACCGCAAGATGACAATCCGTTTCCGCGTCTACGACGACGGTATGGGATTCCGTTATGAATTCCCGCTGCAAAAAGATCTCAACTACTTCATTATCAAGGAGGAAAAGAGTGAGTTCGCTATGACGGGCAACCATCGCGCATGGTGGATTGCGGGTGACTACGACACTCAGGAATACCCCGTGCAGGTGACACGCTTGAGCGACATTCGCGGTCGCATCACTGCCTGCGCGCGTTGGGACGACCCCAATGGTGTGGGCATTCGTCGCACCGACTATACCGAGGACCGCATGCGCGACGCAGTGGTGTGGGACAACGCTTCACAGACGGTGTTCTCGCCTACAGGCGTGCAAACCTCCCTCCAGCTCAAGACCGATGATGGCATCTACATCAATCTGCACGAGGCGGCACTTGTCGACTATAGCGCAATGCACCTCAACCTCGACGACAAGAACATGGTGTTCACCTCGTGGCTCACCCCCGACGCCACTGGCTACAAAGGTTGCATGCAGGCACCTTGTCAAACGCCCTGGCGCACCGTGCTCGTGAGCGACGATGCTCGCGACATGCTCGCCTCGAGCCTCATTCTCAACCTCAACGAGCCTTGCAAAATTGAGGACACCAGCTGGATTCACCCCACCAAGTACTGCGGTGTGTGGTGGGAGATGATCGTGGGACACGGTGCATGGAACTACACCGACGAGTTCCCAAGCGTGAAACTCGGTCAAACCGATTACTCCAAGGCCAAGCCCAACGGACGTCACCGTGCCAACACACAGGAGGTGATGCGCTACATCGATTTTGCTGCCAACAACGGACTCGACCAGGTGCTCGTCGAGGGTTGGAACATCGGTTGGGAAGACTGGGCGTGCATGTGGAAGGCCGATGTCTTCGACTTCGTGACTCCATATCCCGATTTCGATATCAAGTTCTTGAATGAGTATGCCCACAGCAAGGGTGTGAAGCTGATGATGCACCACGAGACCAGTTCGAGTGTGACAAACTATGAGCGTCACATGGAGAAGGCCTATCAACTCATGAACGACTACGGCTACGATGCTGTGAAGAGCGGCTATGTGGGTGACATCATTCCCCGTGGCGACTATCACTACAGTCAGTCGATGAACAACCATTACCTCTATGCTGTGAAGGAAGCTGCCAAGCATCACATCATGGTCAACGCCCACGAGGCAGTGCGACCCACTGGACTGTGCCGCACCTGGCCAAACTTGGTTGGCAACGAGAGTGCTCGCGGCACCGAGTATGAGGCATTCTATGGCAGCAACCCCAACCACACGGTGATCCTGCCTTTCACCCGCTTCCAGGGTGGTCCCATGGACTACACGCCCGGTGTGCTCGAGACCCGTCTTGAGAACTGGAGCGAGAACCAGCACATCGTTCACACCACAGTGGTGGGGCAACTGGCTCTCTATGTGGTGATGTGCAGCCCGCTGCAGATGGCTGCCGACCTGCCTCAGAACTACGAGAAATTTATGGATGCCTTCCAGTTCATACGCGACGTTGCCCTCGACTGGGACGACAGCCGCTACATCGATGCCGAGCCTGGCGAGTACATCACTGTGGCACGCAAGGCTAAGGGCACCGACAACTGGTTCATTGGCGGCAAGTGCAACGAGAACGGACACAAGGTAGATGTCAAGCTCGACTTCCTCGACAAGGGACGCAAGTATGAGTGCATCATCTACGCCGACGCCACCGATGCCCACTATGAGACCAATCCTGCCGCCTACACAATCACCAAGAAAACAGTGAAACAAGGCGACGTGCTCAAGCTCTCCGAAGCCCCTGGCGGCGGTTTCGCAATATCATTGAAAGCTTTGTAAAGGAAGATAAAAGATTTTTGATATGAAAAAAATACTATTAACAGCAATCATCGCATTGACTATGGCTACAGCAGGTGCTCGCGACTATAACTTCAACGAGATGACCTATACCCCCAAGGCCACCCAATTCTTGCTCAACACCAACGATGACGCTCAAGAAGTGGTGCTGCGCATCTACGATGCAGGCAAGGATGGCAATATGATAAAGAAGGTCAACATGAAACGTGACAAGAAAATCGCCGGCGAGTGGCACGCCACTGTCAAGGGCGATCTCAAGGGACGCTTCTATACCTTCGATGTGAAATACAACGGTGTCTTTGCGGGCGAGAACCCTGGCATCTTTGCCAAGGCGGTGGGTGTGAACGGCCGTCGTGGCGCCATCATCGATATGGCCGAGACCAATCCCGAAGGATGGGACATAGGGCGACGTTCTCCCTTGATAGCGTTGGGCGACCACATCATCTATGAGATGCATCATCGTGATTTCTCTATCGACCCTTCAAGCGGATTGCAATACAAGGGCAAGTTCCTCGCTCTCACCGAGCCCAAAGCCATTGAATATCTCAAGACTTTGGGTGTGAACACCATTCACATCTTGCCTTCCTACGACTATGCGTCTATCGACGAGGAGCACCTGGAGCAGAATCGTTACAACTGGGGTTATGACCCGCTCAACTACAACGTTCCCGAGGGTGGATACTCAACCAATCCCTACGACCCTGCTACACGAATCCGTGAGTTTAAAATGATGGTGCAGGCTTTGCACAATGCCGGCATTCAGGTGGTGCTCGACGTTGTTTATAATCACACCTACAGCATCGACGACGGCAATTTCCAGCGCACCTGCCCCGATGCCTTCTACCGCAAGAACCCCGATGGCTCTTGGAGCAATGGCAGTGGATGTGGCAACGAGACAGCAAGCGATCAGGAGATAATGCGTGCCTACATGCTCGCAAGTGTGAAGTATTGGATGGACGAATATGGTATCGATGGATTCCGCTTCGACCTCATGGGAGTGCACGACATCGAGACCATGAATGCTATTGCCGACATGGTGCATGAGCAATTTCCACAGAGCTTGATATATGGCGAGGGATGGAGTGCAGGCGGATGCGCTATACCCAACGAGAGACTCGGCATGAAAGCCAACATGAAGCAGATGCCGGGCATTGCCGCTTTCAGCGACGACCTCAGAGATGCGCTTCGTGGACCATGGGACGGTGATGACAAAGCAGCATTCTTGGGTGGTGTGCCTGGCTATGAGGAAAGCATCAAATTTGGTATCGCAGGAGCTTCGTTGCATCCGCAGATCGATTACAGCAAGGTGAATTACAGCAAGGAACCGTTTGCCAACAATCCCAATCAAATGATTGCCTACGTGAGCTGCCACGACGATATGTGCCTCGTTGACCGACTCAGGGCAAGCATTCCTAACCTCACCACGAAAGACCTCATCAAGCTCGACCTCATGGCGCAGACAGCGGTCTTCACTTCACAAGGCATTCCCTTTATGCTCAGCGGAGAGGAGATGTTGCGCGACAAGAAGGGTGTACACAACAGCTATGAGAGCCCCGACAGCATCAACCACCTCGACTGGAACAACCTGAACCGCTATCCACAAGTCTTTGAGTACTACAAGAACCTCATTGCCTTGAGAAAGAATCATGTCGCTTTCAAGATGGGTGGAATGCCACAAAGCAACATCCTCGCTCAGCATCTTGAATTCTTGCCGGGCGGCGACTGCCTGGTGGTTTATCGTTACAAAGACCTCAAAGTGCTTGGCGACTCATGGAATGATATCATTGTAATCCTGAACGGTAACAATGAGCGACGCACGGTGAAACTGCCCAAGTCGACCTACACCATCGTGGGCGACGGCGATGTGATAAATGAGCAAGGACTTTACACTATCACTACCGACGAGATTATAGTCCCTGCACGCTCGGCTATCATCATGCACGATTAAGCAGTTCATTATTAATGGTTCACAGTTATTAGTTTTTAATTCGTTTACTCTTGATATATGAAAAAGATACTTTTAATAGCAATAGCAACTATCACAACCCTCGGCGCATGGGCTGTACCCATGACGCCCGATTTTAAGGTTGACCGAATCGAGCCTACCAACTGGTTCGTGGGTATGAAAGATCCATCGCTCCAACTCATGGTCTATGGCAAGAACGTGCGCGATGCCGAGGTCACTACCAGCTATGCAGGAGTGAAAATCGACTCCCTTGTGCGACTTGAGAGTCCAAACTACCTGCTCGTTTATCTCAACACCACTGGCGCACAGCCCGGTATCATGACACTCAACTTCAAGGTCGGGAAACTCGCCATGGAGGTGAAATATGAGCTCAAAGCCCGTGAGATGAGCGGGGACCAGCGCATGGGATTTACCAACGCCGACGTGCTCTACATGCTCATGCCCGACCGTTTTGCCAACGGCAACCCGGCCAATGACCGTGTGGCAGGCATGCGCAGCCAGGTGTGCGACCGCAACAAGCCCAGCTACCGTCATGGCGGCGACTTGGAGGGAATTCGTCAGCACCTCGACTATCTCACCGACCTGGGCGTGACTGCGCTTTGGTTTACTCCGGTACTTGAGAACGACTCGCCCGAGAGCCCTTGGAATGATACCTATCACGGCTATGCCACTACCAATTACTACCGCGTTGACCCACGTTTCGGCACCAACGACGACTACCGTCGTCTCGTTGACGAAGCTCACAGCAAGGGCCTCAAGGTGGTCATGGACATGATTTTCAACCACTGTGGCTTTGAGCACCCCTGGGTTGCCGACATGCCCAGCAATGACTGGTTCAACTCTCATGAGTGGCTGCAGGAATCGAAGGGGACAAGCGATTCGCGAGGCACCAGCTTCATGCAGACGAGCTACAAGCTTGCTCCAGTGCTCGACCCTTATGCCAGCGAGGTTGACAAGAAAGAGACTGTTGAAGGATGGTTCGTCTCTACCATGCCCGACCTCAACCAGAACAACCCACACGTGATGAACTACCTCATCCAGAACAGCATCTGGTGGATTGAAACAGTGGGCATCGACGGCATTCGAATGGACACCTATCCCTATGCCTTTGCAGGACCCATGGCGCGTTGGATGAAGACTATCGACAAGGAATATCCCAACTTCAACGTAGTGGGGGAGACCTGGTTTGAGCAGCCTCCTTACACAGCCGCTTGGCAGCGCGACAGCAAGATTGCACGCGAGAACAGCTACCTCAAGACCGTGATGGACTTCTCGTTCTATGCATGCATGGATTCAGCACGCATCGAGCGTACCGATGGTCAGTGGCGTGGCTTTAACCGCGTCTATAACAGCTTGGTTTTCGACTATCTCTATCCCAACCCAAGCAGCGTGATGGCCTTCATCGAGAACCACGACACCGACCGCTTCCTCAAGGACGGCAAGGACGACCTCACTCTCAAGCAGGCACTCGCTCTGCTGCTCACCATCAACCGCATTCCGCAGCTTTACTACGGCACCGAGGTGCTGATGAACGGCACTAAGCAGGTCACCGACGGCAACGTGCGCAAGGACTTCCCTGGCGGCTTCCCAGGCGATGCCCACAATGCCTTTACGGCTCAGGGACGCACTCAGGAGGAGAACGATATGTTCAACTGGCTCCGTGCCCTGCTTCACTGGCGCAAGGGACCAGGCAACGATCTGATAACCAAGGGAAAGCAGACTCAGTTCTTGCCTTATAACGGTGTTTATGTAGTGGCACGTCGATACAACGGCAAAACCGTGATGACCATCGTCAACGGAACCGACGAGAACGCTACAATGCCAGTAAAGCGATATGCCGAGATAATAGGCAACGCACTGGTAGCACGCGACATCCCCACCAGCAACCACGTCAGCCTCGTGAGCGACATCAAGCTCACTCCACGACAGACGTTAGTGCTCGAGTTCTAAATACTAAAACTTGAAATTACACAAAATTGGGCGGCTCTTCAAAATGAAGGTCGCCCATTTTTTACATACCGTGAATGTGCAAATCACATTTTACTTTAGACTGTTTTCCCAGTCTTGATGAAGCTTGTGCCATTTAGAGCTGTGGTAGCCTAAAGCGCCTATTTGTCGAGGATGAGCCAATGGTAGCACTTTGTAGGTTTTTCCATTAATGGTGACAGGAGAACAATTTCCATAGCCATACAATTCCACATATTCCTGTAAAGTCTTGTACTTAACATCAGCAACTTGATTTATAAACTGGCGAATTGGAATGTCTCCAAGTAGAATCAATGTTGTGGTCTGTGATTCTTCAAGTTCCGTGACAATCTCGGCACAGCGGGCCTTGTCACAGAACACCGCAGGCCTGGGTGGAATGTTCACATCATTAAGTCCATATTTTTTGGCTTCCGATCGGTATTTTTCCTTTATGACATGCTGTTGGCTGCGGTTCAACCTTGTTTCAGGTAGGAGATCACATAGCCAAGCATCGTCACGTGTGAATCCTAATGGGGCAAGAATATTATTGTCTAAGACTTTTGCCGAGGGACCATTAAGATGATTCCCTGCAGGTTCGAGTGTTCCCATTTCTTCAGGAATGTGAATCTTGCTAATAATCTCGGCAGCTTCTTCAGGGTTGCCGTCCCAGAAAATGCGTGGTTCGCTCGCTACCGCAATAGCCGCACTCACAACCTTATTGCCTTTCAGCCACCTTGCATGAACAGCGCTGGCATACACCCCAAGCACAAAAAACTGCTTGGGACTTCTGTCTGTCTGCACTAATGGATGAACAACCTCTCCAAATGGATAATAATATTTCATGTGAATTCCTCTTTTATGTTCTATCTGGTGGCAAAAATAATGATTTTTGCACGAAGGATTAATTTTTAAGGAGAAAATTCCAAAAAAATCTGTGTGACAATTTGTTCAATTCAAAAATTATTACGTAATTTGCGTTACGGAAATTCCGCAACAGATTTTATGTAATGAAAATATTGATATGAAAGCACTGAATAATCCATTTGTTACTTATGGCTATAAGGGCCCTGAATACTTTTGCGACCGTGAGCAAGAGACAAAGTCTATCATTACAGCTCTGCACAATGAACGCAACATCACGCTTGTTGCTCCTCGTCGCATGGGCAAGACAGGTTTGATACATCATGTGTTTAACCAGATTGATCAGACGCAACCCGATGTGCGCTGTTTCTATGTAGATATCTTTCCCACTAAAAACCTGCAGCAGATGGTTCAAGCGATGGCACGAGCTATATTGGGAAAACTTGATAGCCCCTCGCAAACTGCCATGCGCAAGGTTTCGCAGTTCTTTGGTCGTTTCCGTCCCACTGTGACCTATGATGAAATAACAGGAACTCCTACAGTCAGCCTCGACATTGCACCCAATGAAGAGCGCAACACGTTGAAGCAGATTTTTGAATATATGCATCAGTCGGGAGTCCGTTGCTATGTAGCCATAGATGAATTTCAGCAGATACTGCAATACAGTGACACAGGTATTGAGGCGCTTATTCGCTCTTATATCCAGTTCTTGCCCAACGTGTATTTTATTTTTGCCGGTAGTCAGCACCATGTACTTGAGCAGATGTTCTCGTCGGTGAACCGCCCATTCTTCCAGAGCACTCAAATGATACACCTGGGACCACTTGACGAGTCAAAATATCGAAAATTTGCCAACGATTTCTTTAAAGTGCAAAACCGTGAGATTTCAACAAAATTGTTTCACCAATTATATGAAACTATGCATGGTGTCACATGGTATGTGCACGTAGTGCTCAACAGAGTTTATCAAGAAGTAGAGAAACCTATTACTCACAAGTTGATTGATCAAGTGATGAGAGAACTCGTTGAAGAACAGTCTCCTGTTTTCCAAAACTATTACAATGCCATGACAGTTAATCAAGCGGCAGTCGCTGTGGCTATCGCTCGTGAACAGAAGGTGGCAAAGCCTCTATCGCAGGATTTCATTGCACGCTACAGGCTGCCGTCGCCCAGCAGTGTGCAAACGTCACTCGAGAAATTGGAAGCGAACCAAATAGTCTTGCGCAACTCCAGCGGTTACTTCATCTATGACCATTTCTTCGCGATGTGGCTTCGTAATTTGGCTTAGATGGGGTGTCTTATTTCTCGATGATCTCGCGCAGCAATGGCGTGAACTTGCGGGCGCCGTAGGTGTTGTTCAGGTGGATGGAGTTGTAGTAGTCGCGCTCAACAAATCCTGGTGCATCGATGAAGTTGTAGAACTCAATGTCGGGGTTGACGCGCTTGAGCATCGCCACAAACTCGTTCATCTCGTCAAGGCGTTGCTGGTTAACTCGCTCGCGGGCTGTGGTGTAAATAGGCATGGCAAGGAGGATGAGACGCTTGTGGTGTGAGCGCATAATGGCGACAAATTCGCTATATAGTTTCACGTTGTCACGATAGTTGAGATGATGCTCGGTGGAGTCGGCTAGTGCGGCGGTGTCGGGCAATTGCCTTGTCATCCAGTCGTCGCCGCGTGTGTCATAACTTGCATCGAGTTCAATGCCCAATGAGTCGCACATCGTGAGGTCGCTAAGTCGTTTGTTTAACAACGCATCAAAGAGTCTGCCAGTGTGGTTGTAGTTGGAGTTAAGGATTTCGCTCCAGTGCCACCACTCGCCGTCGCTGTAGGGGTAACCCATATACTTGAGGTACATGCAGCGATAGGTGTTGAATTTTGGCTCGTGTTTTTTCTCATATAGATGCCCCCAATACTGGTAGTCATAGCTATAGGGCATAACCACACATTCCAGCTTGGGCATCTGGTCGATGAACTCCTTGAGAAGTTGCAGGTCATAGTAGAACGAGCGGCCTGGCTGAGCGGCGTTGAATGCTCCCTCGCCCAGCAGCGAGCAGTCGATGCAGTCGGCAAGGTGGGAGTTTCCCAGCACGAGAATGCGCAATTCGTTCTTGTGTTTCTCGATGTAGCGTTTCTTGTAGGAAAACTCGTTGGGCACCCATAGCAGCGCCACCTCGTAGGCGATGAATATCACCATCACGATAACCGAGAATATCAATATTTTCTTCAGGAACGACTTCATGGCTGGCTAAAACTGGAAATAGATGAAATTGGAATGAAGTCCCGACATCAGCACGGTGAATACAAACAGCATAATATAGATTGCCCATCGCACGGCACGATACTTGACGATGCCTGTTGATGAATCGCCAAAGTCGAGGGCAAATCGTTTCTCGCGGTAAATCCACTCGACCACGAGCATCAGGGCACAATAGGCAAGGGCGACCTTCATCTCGTGGCCAAAGCCCACATTAAACAACGATTTCGAAAGCATAGTGCTCATGTAGTTGCCAAAATGTGCCATGCTTGGGGCACGGAAGATGGTCAAACCCAGAGCTGCTATGGCAAAGTTTATCAGCATCAACCCCACCTCCTTGAGCGACGGCAATTTCTTGCCGCTCGCCACGGTATCGCGGTATTTACCGCGATTGAGAATGATGAGAGGAACAAACCACATCGCATTATATAGTCCCCACACCACATAGGTCCAGTTGGCGCCATGCCACAAGCCGCTAAGGGCAAAGACGATGAACGTGTTGGCGATGGTTTTGGTCTTAGTGCCGCGACTGCCTCCCATGGGGAAGTAGACATACTCGGTGAACCAGTTCATGAGCGTGATGTGCCAGCGGCGCCAGTATTCGCGGATGCTACGTGAGAAGTAGGGCACTTTGAAGTTGGTGGTAAGCTCAAAGCCGAAGAGGCGTGCGCAGCCTATTGCGATATCGCTGTAACCCGAGAAGTCGGCATAAATCTGGAATGCAAAGAGCGTCGACGTCAGCATCAGGGCAAAGCCGCTTTGACTGGCGTAGTCTTCCCACATGCGGTCGACAATCATGCCGCAGGTATCGGCGACAATCATCTTCTTGAACAAGCCCCACAGCATCTGGCGCATGCCGTCGGTGGCTTTAGCTGGTGAGAATGTGCGTGGGTGCTGGAACTGAGGTAGCAGATGGGTGGCGCGTTCAATGGGGCCAGCCACCAGCTGTGGGAAGAAGCTGATGAATGCCATCACGTCGATGAGGCTGTGGCTTGCCGGGAGCTTCTTGCGGTAAACGTCGATCGAGTAGCTCAGCGCTTGAAAGGTGTAGAAGCTGATGCCCACTGGCAGCACAATGTTCAGGGTGGGGGCGTCGCAGTGCCACCCTAAGCTGTTCATGGCCTGAGCAAACGAGTCGGTGAAGAAGTTGAAGTACTTGAAAAATCCTAAGATCAGCAGGTTTAAGACGATATTGGCAGCACTGAAAATCTTGCCCTTCTCGCGGTGCTTCTCAATCATCACACCGCTGGCATAGCTGCACAACGACGTGAAGGCAATCAGGCCAAGAAACCGCCAGTCCCACCATCCATAGAAAACATAACTTGCGACTACAATAAGCACGTTCTGCCACTTCACGGGCTTGAAAACCAGCCAGTAAAGTAGGAAAACGATTGGCAGGAACACCAAAAACTGTACCGAGTTGAATACCATGATTTATTGTAGAGCGTCTCTGATTTGCGACTGCAAAAGTACTAATTATTCTCTAAAATCCAATTACCATTACAAAATCATTTAGTTAACGAGTAATTATATTAAAAAATGGACGAAGCATCACAAAAGCATCGCCCATCTTTTTTAGTCTAAGGAGGATTATTTTTTGTCCACACTCAAGAATTTACCATCTTTGTCAAACTTTAGCTCCATGCCATTAGCGAGTTTGATTTCATATCCACCTTTGTCGTCCTTGTCGATTTCGGTGATAGCTTGTCCCTTGTAATTCTCCTTTGCGTAGGTGGCAATCGCTTGGGGAACAAGCTTTTCGGGCACTGCGCCTGTTTTGCATTCAACCTTGTTCCATTGCTTGTTGGCATCAAAATCAACTTCAGTGCTGTCGTTTAACGTCACGTCATACTCCATGCCGTTGGCCTCTTTTTCGGTCTTCGCATTAGCGATTGTTGCATTTGGAAAATGCTCCTTGATAAAAGAAGTGATTTCCTCGGGAAGGTTGCTCTCGCCAGGCTGTGCTTTTGCGTCTTGAGCTTGGCTGACTGTGGAATCGACAGTAGCCGAAGCCCCCGACTGTTGTTGGCTTGTGCTGGCGTTGTTGTTGCCGGTGCACGAAATCATCACAATGGCCAGTAATGCTACAACTGGCAATAAGAAAAACTTTTTCATGTCATTTGAAATTTTTGATTAATAGATATCAATTACATTTGAAACAAATGTTATTTATTAAATCACTTTTCGCTGAGTTTAACCTCATGGATGTTATACAAAAAGCTGCTTCAGGACATCGGGCGACCGCAAGGTGCCCAAGGTGGAGTGGTGCAGGCGATAGTAGCCCAGGATAATCTCGAGCATCTCGTTGCGCTGGTCGCGGGTGAACTTGAAGTGGTGCATGTTGTCAAAGGTCATGCGAGAGAGCAGTGGCAGCACCTGTGCCTGTGCCGGGGGCAACGATTTCATGCCGGCGTGCGGCGACTGGGTGAACACACCCTCGTTCATGTTGAACCAGTAACCCTCGTGGTAACTGTCGATGTCGGGCTGGATGCCAATGAACTGGCCCAGGCGGTACAGGAAGCAGATGTGGAAATTGGCAACGCTGCTCTGGGAGCGTTCAAGACGCATGATGCAACTCTTGATGTAGCTGTAAAGCACCATGTTCTGCTCCTGCTCGTGGATGGTGTGAGAGAGCAGTTCGCTCAGGAACATCGCTATGGCGTTCTTCATCGGGTCGTTATATATCGACATCAGCATGGCAGTGCGACGCACGTCATGCAGGGTCCCCAACTCACGGCCGGGCTGAAGCCGAGCCTCAAATTCGAGCAGAGACAGGGGCATGAACATTGCGTTGCGCATCCTCGAGGCATGGGTCGTGCCTTGGCGCACAAGAAACGGAAGCATCCCCAACTTGTCGGTGTAGATGTGGGCGATGTTGTGCTTCTCGTTATACTTGATAACGTTGATCACTATGCCTTCGAGTTTCTCTTCCATGATTGTGCGAAGTTACACCTTTTTACTCAATTTATACCCTAAAAAACTAAAAAAACTTTGTCTTTTAAAGTTTTATGGAAAATAAATTTTGCCATTTCAAAAATTTGACCTAATTTTGCAGTCGCTTTTGAAAACCGCTCAAATAGCTTGGCCCATTCGTCTATCGGTTAGGACGCAAGATTTTCATTCTTGAAAGAGCAGTTCGACTCTGCTATGGGCTACTAATAATCAAACAATTAAATTTTTTACACATAAATTATGGCAAACCATAAATCATCTATCAAACGTATTCGTCAAACTAAGACAAGAAACGAGCGTAACCGTTATTACGCAAAGACTATGCGCAACGCTGTTCGCAACCTGCGCAAAATGGAGAACAAAGAGGAAGCTGCTGCTGCTTATAAGAAAGTTTCGGCTATGCTCGACAAGCTGGGTCGCAAGGGAACTATCAGCAAGAACAAAGCTGCTAACCTCAAGAGCAAGCTCGCTAAGCACGTTAACAAGCTCGAAGTTGCCTAATAGGTTTCTCCCTGAGAGTTTAGCCCTCTCAGTTTAGCATACTTTCTCATGGAGATCCTGGCAATTTTGGCCAGATCTTCACATGATGGCCCATTCGTCTATCGGTTAGGACGCAAGATTTTCATTCTTGAAAGAGCAGTTCGACTCTGCTATGGGCTACCTCATGAGCGTTAAGTTCAACAACTTAACGCTCTTAACTGCTATTATACCTCAATATAAACTTTTTCCAAATTTCTGCGAAGTCTTACGCAAAAATTTGGAATTAAATTTGTTCTAAAGAAAGCAAGGCCTTTACTTGGCTTCAACTTCAACAAAAATAATGTGTTTGTTGTTATTGTCATCTATTACCTCTTTTCCATTAGGATAAATCTTCAATGATGTTATTCTATTAAGCTTCCATTTCTTTTCTAATAAAGAAAATTTTGGTGGATTAGATGAAATAAAATTAGTCAATTCAGCTTTGTTCTTTCTTTTAGACACATGTCCATTCAATAAAATGGTATCTATTCCTGACTCAGGTTTAGTTTTAACAACGATTACATTCCCAGGTCTGCAAAATATTGTTGGACTAACTATAAAGCAACTATCAATGTCGTTTTCTTGAATGATGGGGCATGTTTTGGTGACAAATGCTGTGAGGCTGTCACGGTCGAAAGTAATTGCTGGATTATACTCAATAATCAATCCGTCAATTACTACTAAAGGTTTAGGATTAGGATATAGCCTATCTTTTATGCCTATGCTATCCATAGCACTAACTGCTCCACTAACTATATAAGTTTGTGAGTAGATGCAGCATGTGCTTGACAACAATAAAGCCGCAAAAAGCAATATTATTCTTGCCACTTTTATCATGTTGCAAAGATAATACTTTTTTTAAAAGATACTAATTTTAATCAAGATTTTGATAAACAAAAAAACCACGGCCGAGTCGTGGTAATTAAAGCTTTATTGAGGATTTTTTCTACTTTTCAAGAGTGTAATGAATTTCATTTTATCCCGCTTAAAGAACCATCGAAGTTAGTCCTGAGGTGTCGACGTTTCCAGTGCCGAGAACGTTCTCGGAGTGGTGTGAAGCTTTGCCTTTCATGATTATGTTGCCCGAACCGGCAATCTCGCTAGATGCGTTTGTGACCTCCATATTATTATAGGACACGTCGCCCGAACCGGCAATCGACGTTCTTAAACGATTGGCTTTGAGCTGGTCAAAACTTACGTTTCCCGACCCTGCCACTTCAACAACGAGCGAGTTGCAAGTGAAGGCATTTGAGATATTGATGTCACCCGAACCAGCTATCTCAACATCAACATTGTCGGCAGTAATGGATTTTTCTGCAGTAATATTACCTGAGCCGGCCAGCTCGATCGATTCGATATTGGGCGTTGTTACATAAATCGTGATATCTTCCCAATTAATGGAATCGTAAAATCCCAAAAATTTCTTCTTGCTTTCAATGTTCAAAGTGTTGTTTTTGACATAGATGACAATCTTGTCAAGTATATCTTTGTCATTGCCTTTTATAAGCACACAAGGTTTATCACCTTGATTCAGGATAACATTCATTGCTCCTGCCACACAGATGGCGCTGAAGTCTTTCATGGATGTCAGGGTGTTGAGTCCTCTCACTTCGGTTTTGTGTACGCATGAACTTAATAAAATTGACGCGAATAAAGCGATTGCAATAGTCTTGAAATTTTTCATAGCTGTTGTTATTTTTGTTCGTTTTGTCATTAGACGCAACAAGCAGCAAAAATGTTGCACAAAAAACGAAAAATAACAACAAAAAGCTAATTTCGAACAAAATGCTCGGTCCTTTTTACTCGATTTTTTGCAAAACGATTAAAACAAGAAGTAAGTAATCCATTTACTGCTTGAGTTTCTTGTCGATAATCACAGGATAGATGTCCACATCATCCTTAAACACCTTCCCGCTGTCAACCTGGAACACCGCTGAAGCATTCAAGTTGGCAATAGTCTCTACACTATGAAAATTTAACTCCATAATTCTGCGATTTTGTTTGCGCAAAATTATGGAGTTGTATTCTTATTATAAAAGACAATATTGCTACAAATCTATGGATAGTCGTTATAGTTCATGGTATCGAACTTATATATTCCATCTTCTTGTAATATTATCCTTGAAACAAAAATTTCACCAAAGTTATATGTGTATTGCTGCATTATTTCTTTTTTAGAATTATACTCCTGAATTAATCCAGACAAATTCCAGTTACATATTAAAGACTGCTGATTAGTGTAGAAATTTGTGTCATATGAAGATGATGGTATGACAAATACATAATAATCGTCTATTTGGGTTATATAATAATTGTTTATGTCACTATTTTTCCATGAAACTTCAGATTTTGTGAATTCTATAGTATTCATGTTGTCCATTATAAATAGAGTATCGCCAACCTGACAATCATGTAATGCCAATAGGTTAACATAATTTCTCATTTTATGATACTCTTCAGCAAGATATAAATAGGTATATGCCGATTTGTCAACATTGGCCTGTTGAGCAATTTTGATGTCGGAGGAAATTTTTTCCCAGTCGTAATCATTTCTACAAGACAACACACTATCAATATTGCCAGTTTTAAAAACAAAAGTAGTGTCAAGTTTCAAATCCCTTAAAGTAAATTTACAATATAGGCTATCGTTCTGAGGGGATTTTATTTCAATACATTGAGTCTTAATCTCTTTATTCTTGGCAAAAGAATAACAATTACCAACAAGAAAGAAGAATAAAATAAGAAAACCGAAACTCTTTATATATGATTTCATATTTATAATTTTAGTAATTCTGCGATTAGTCCTACGCAAAAACGTGAAATTAAATTTGTTCTAAAGAAAGCAAGGCCTTTACTTGGCTTCAACTTCAACAAAAATAATGTGTTTGTTGTTATTGTCATCTATTACCTCTTTTCCATTAGGATAAATCTTCAATGATGTTATTCTATTAAGCTTCCATTTCTTTTCTAATAAAGAAAATTTTGGTGGATTAGATGAAATAAAATTAGTCAATTCAGCTTTGTTCTTTCTTTTAGACACATGTCCATTCAATAAAATGGTATCTATTCCTGACTCAGGTTTAGTTTTAACAACGATTACATTCCCAGGTCTGCAAAATATTGTTGGACTAACTATAAAGCAACTATCAATATCGTTTTCTTGAATGATGGGGCATATTTGAGTGACAAATGCTGTTGGGCTGTCAGGGTCGGAAGCAATTGCTGGATTATACTCAATAATCAATCCGTCAATTACTACTGAAGGGTTACGATTAAGATTAGGATACAGTTTAATTTGAAAGTCATGGTCATGAATTTTCTCCCAATCGCTAAAGCCATCAATGTATTTTAGCATTTCTCGCCATTTTCCGCTACGCCACCATGTGCCAAAATGATTGCTTAACCATTCAAAAGCTAAGAAGTTACATTCAACATAAGTCTCATAGTCAGTATCTATAGTACAGCCTATAACTTCCACTTTTGTGTTGAATTTTTTATGAAATGATTCAAAGCCATATTCTCCAGGTATACTGACAGGGGCAATGGAACCTATTTCATATATAACTGGAGTGTTATTTTCTATGTTTGATTTAGCTTGGGTTATATATTTCTCGTGATTAAAGTCGAGTGTATAAACATTAAAATAATCTTTGTCTTCAACTATTACATTGTAGCTCCTTGAACAAGTAGGTGTTTGTATTAATAGCTTATGTATTCCATTAGGTATGTTTGTGAATTCAAATTCGCCGTATTTATCAGTAATAGTTTCAAGCGTGTCATTCAGAAAAACATGGCAATTCTCGCAGTATTTATCTTTAAGGTCAATGCTATCCATAGCACTAACTGCTCCACTAACTATATAAGTTTGTGAGTAGATGCAGCATGTGCTTGACAACAATAAAGCCGCAAAAAGCAATATTATTCTTGCCACTTTTATCATGTTGCAAAGATAATAAATATTTCCAAATGGCAAGGCATCGCTGATTAGTCAATAGAAGGATATTTTTTAGTTTTTTGTGTGCATTGTTCCGTTTATAATCACCGATGAGTTGAAGTTGTTCTATTATCGAGGACTAAGAGAATGGACACGAGTGCAGGGTTACTTGCTCGACACCTGTTTAACAGCACAAGGCCTTTTCGAGGCTATGCTCGACTACTTCTTGATCAAGTATTGATGACAATAGATTTAATTCAGTATATTGGGTTGTTTCACTTCTTTTCAAAAACATAGCCAAATCCTTGACGGCTGACGATGTTTTGGGCATAAGGGCCAAGCTTCTTTCGCAGTCGAGTTATATTGACATCCACTGTGCGCTCGGTGACAATTACACCATCCCAAATGCTATTCATGAGTTGTTGTCGTGATAGCACTTGACCACTATTAGACAGGAGTTCGCATAGTAGGTTAAATTCGGTTCGAGTGAGGTTTGTTGAAGTGCCGTCGATGGTGACAGTTTTGCGGTCAAGATTCACCCGCAAGCCACGGAATGTGAGGAAGCGCTTTCCTAATCGAGCCTCAATGACGTTCATCACGTAGTCACCAAGTTCCTCGCATCTTGTTATGATGTCATCATAGTAAGAACCAAGGGCGTAAGAATACTTATGTTCGTTGATGTCGTTTAAGCTTTCTGCCCTGAGTTTGTCTCTAAGCACATTGATGTCATGCTCTATCTCTTGCGATATGTCAATGGTTAAATCCTCGCGTCGCCCACTGATGACGACCATCATCTGTGTCAATGCCTCGTTTACCAAGCGCAGCATCTCATGAAGATTGGTATATTGTTGCTGGGTGAAGTCCTCACGTCCATTGTGCTTGTGCTGGATGGCGCGGGCCAGTGTATAACAAGCATCACCTATAGACTCTAATTCGCTGATTTGGCGAAGCATGCCACGAATTTTACTTTTTGATTCGTCAGATAGGTGCTTGTTGCTTACTTCTTTCAGGTAAGAAGCGATTTCAAATTCCATGTTGTCGGCAATGTCTTCATACTTGGCAATGCGTTCGTACTGACGCTCAAATTCTTTCTTGTCTTTCTCGTCGAGTAGTACGCACACCATGCCAAACATGCGCTGCAGGCGTTCAGCAAAGAGCACAATCTCTTTCTGAGCCTGAAGTATTGAAATCTCTGGGGTTGCCATCAGCCCGTTGTCAATATACTGAAGACGTTTGACTGTTTTGACCTTTGGCTTATCCTTGATGACCCACTTCACAACTTGCTCCATCTGTGGAATGAAACTGATGAGAATCGCGGTATTTATCACATTGAAACATGTGTGGAATAGAGCTAATACGATGGGGAGACTTTCATTTTGACCCGGAAGAGAAGGGTTATAGCCTGCCATCTTGCATACCATATCAACAAATGGGTAAAACACGCATAGCACCCAAATCACACCAAACACATTGAAAAGCAGATGGGCAAATGCTGCCTGTCGTGCCCTCACACCTGCTTTGAGTGCTGCGAGATTGGCAGTGGCGGTGGTGCCAATATTCTCGCCCATAACTAATGCAATTCCCATGTAAATGGGAACCACTCCAGTGGAGCAGAGCAGGATGGTAATGGCCATAACTGCTGCCGACGACTGAACAATACAGGTGATAATGGTGCCAATTCCAAGAAAAGCGAGGATAGTGAGATAACTGTTGGTGTCGAATGAGGCAAAGAATGCCACAACTTCGGCATTATGCTCAAGATCTAAGTCCTTGCCCACACTGCTTAACATCACCAAAGACCAGAAAAGAAATGCAATTCCAAAAAGGAAATCTCCCACATATCGGTGTCGTTTCTTATAAATGAGAACCATACCGACGAGGAATGCAGGAAAGACCACACAAGTCAAGTCTACATTGTAGCCCAATGACATAATCCATGCCGTGAGGGTCGTGCCGATGTTGGCGCCCATTATGACAGATATTGCCTGTGCCAATGTCAATAGTCCAGCCGAGACAAACGAGACCGTCATCACCGTTGTGGCCGAAGATGACTGCACTGCACAAGTCACGAAAGTGCCTGTCAGCATTCCACTGAAGCGGTTGGATGTCATCCGCCCGAGGATGTGACGCAAACTGGAACCTGCCATTTTTTGAAGAGCTTCGCTCATTATCTTCATTCCATAAATGAGCAACGCCAACGATCCGAGAAGCCGGAATATTAAGCCAATAGTCATTTTGCTTGTCGTCTTAATTAGGAAACAAAGGTATAGAAAAATGTATATAGATTAAATAAACCGTCTGTTACGTTTTGGTTACATTTTGTTTTTGTGCCGAAAACAATTGTAAATAATATAGTTATATATGCATTAACGAAGCATTCCTTCTTCTCTCAAAATCCTTTCAATCTCGAGTTGCAGCGTCCAGCGGTCGACGGTGTTTTGGTTCTCAAGCATGATGACATTGACGCGGCTGCGCTCATATTTTGCGGCATAGGCCTGGAAGCCGCCATTGTCGCCGGTGTGGTAGATTTTTATCTCGCGTCCTGGTGTCTTGTCGATAAACCATCCGTAGCCATACCATGTGTACTCGCGGTTTTGATAGCCGCTCCACTTGCTGCCGGTGACCTTGGTGTGGGGAGTGTAGGCTTTGCGTTTCGATGATTTCTTTACAGGGATGTTGCTGCTCAATGCATTCTCCCATTTCAGAAAATCATGGGTCGTAGTGTAGATACCGCCGTCGGCCTTGGTGGCGAAGAACGTCTCCTCGCCATAGTCGCACTCGGCCCAGTGAACACCTTTGCCGTCGACGTAGTCATTCTCAACTTTTTCGCGCTTCTTGGCATAGTCGCTGTCGCTGCCTTCTATCAAGGCGTCTTCGTTCACTATGTAGCCGTGAGCCATGTGTGCGATGGTGGCATCGGGAGTGAAATATTGCACGTTAGCCATTCCTGCTTTGTCAAATAGATATTTCTTCTGGAAATCAACAAATTTCATGCCTGTCAACCGCTCTACAAGAAAGTAGAACAAGTCGAAGGTGGGGTTGATGTATTCATAGTCGCTGCCAGGCTCGAAGTGGAGTTCGTTCAAGTCTTTCATGTACTGGATGCTCTGCTCGTCGGTAGCGGTGAGCATGAAGTCGAGGTTGTCGCGGGGGCGGGCGTCGGGAACTCCTGAACTGTGGCTCAGCAGGTGCCATAGCTTTACTTTCTTCCAAATGTCGCCTTTGAACTCAGGAAAATAGTGAGCGACACTCTGGTTGAGGTCTATCAACCCCATTTCCTGCATCTTAAGGGCACCTATCGCCGTGAACTGCTTGCTGATGCTGGCGATGTTGAATGCAGTGTTGCCGTCAATCTTCTCGCCGGTAGCCATGTCGGCGATGCCTATGCCCTTGTCATATATCGCTTTGCCGTTCTTGGCGATGAGCAGGGCGGCACCAGGCGACTGTGGATCGTAATGCGCCTGCAGCAATGAGTCGAGCCTGACTTCCAAACGTTTCATGTTCACTCTCTTTGCACTTGCCCCCATCACGCATCCTAATGCTAACGCTATGATTACTATAATCTTTGTTTTTGCTCTCATTATTATTTGGTATTTTATCTTGCAAATATACTTAAAAATTTTGATGTTCACGCTTTCTCTCTTTTTTAGTTCATAAGAAATCACTATCTTTGTGACATAAAACTAATGAACTTATGAGTAAAGAATTGATTCTATGGGCCGACGATGAGATAGATTTCCTCAAGCCACACATACTTTTCCTTAAGAACAAGGGATATGAGGTCGACACTGTTACCAACGGGCGCGACGCTCTCGATGCACTTGCTGCGCGCAACTACAACCTCATCATCCTCGACGAGAACATGCCAGGCATCAGCGGTCTCGAGGCATTGCAGCGCATAAAAATATCCCAGCCCAATGTCCCGGTAATCATGATTACCAAGAGCGAGGAGGAAAACATCATGAACCAGGCCATCGGCAGCCAAATTGCCGACTATCTCATCAAGCCGGTCAACCCCATGCAGATCCTGCTCTCTATAAAAAAGAATTTGCACAGCGAAGCGCTTGTAGCTCAGAAGGCTACAAGCGACTACCAGCAGGAGTTCATGAAAATCAGTCAGATGATTTCGCAGGCCCAGACTATCGACGACTGGTATGAGCTTTATTCAACTCTCGTGTGGTGGGAGCTGACTCTTACAAGTGCCGACACAGGAATGGGAGAAATGCTCAAGATGCAGAAGAACGAAGCTAACGGCATGTTTGCAAAGTTCGTAAAACGAAACTACGAAGACTGGTTCACTTCCGACAAACACCCGCTGCGAAGCAACGAAGTGTTCAAAACCCACATCTTTCCACATCTCGACAATGGCGAGAAAGTCTTCTTCATAGTAATCGACAACTTCAGGCTGGATCAGTGGAAGACTATAAGTCCTCTGCTGAGCGAGTATTTCAATGTCGACGAGGACGGTCTCTACACATCGATTCTGCCCACGGCGACACAATATGCGCGAAACGCTATTTTCTCGGGACTGCTGCCTGTGGATATTGAAAAAATGTTCCCCGACCTCTGGGTCGACGAGGACGAGGAGGAAGGAAAGAACGTCAACGAAGAACCGCTCGTGCGCACCATCCTCGAGCGATATCGCAAGCCATATAAGTTCTCTTACAACAAACTCAACGACTCCAATGCCGGCGAACGCCTGTTGCAGAACTTTGCTTCGCTTGCAAAAAACGACCTCAACGTGATTGTGTTCAACTTCATCGACATGATGTCACATTCCAGAACTGAGTCAAAGATGATACGGGAACTCGCCAACACCGACGAGGCCTATCGCTCGCTCACTGTATCTTGGTTCAAAAACTCCTATGCCCTTGAAATCTTCAAGCAGATTGCGCTCAGGGGTGCAAAGGTCGTCATAACAACCGACCATGGTACTATTAAAGTGGAGAATGCTGTCAAGGTGATTGGTGACCGCAACACCAACACCAACCTTCGATACAAAGTCAGCAAGAATCTCAGTTACAATCCTAAGCAGGTTTTTGAAATCAAGAGTCCTAAAAAGGTGGGATTGCCAAGCCCCAATGTCGCGTCTACCTATATCTTTACCACCAATCGCGACTTTTTTGCTTACCCCAACAACTACAACTACTATGTCCAGTACTTCCGCGACACCTTCCAGCACGGAGGCATCTCGATGGAAGAAATGCTCGTGCCCATAGTAACACTCTCAAGCAAGTAACACACATTATTTATATATGTAGCGCACCAGCCCTTCGCGGCTGGTGTGATTTTTTTAATGTTGCATTCCTCAGTTCCTTTACACTACCTTCACACGCCCGCGCGCGTACATTATAATATATTATATATATCCGCCGCCCCGGCCAGCTGGTGATTCCGGTGATTCCAGTGATTCCATGTCCAGTGAGTCCAATGAGTCAGGTGAGGGACTGTAGGGACAAGGCGTGCCTTGTCCGCCCGAGTCAAGTGAGTGTGTAAACCCATCAGCCGCAACGCGGCTTCACTTAACATTTAACACTTAAAACTTAACACTTAATCAAGTGATTCCAGTGATTCCACGGCCCTCTTCCCTCTCCACCGTCAGGTGATTCCGGAGACTCCGGAGACTCCAGTGGGTCCGGGTGGTGGAGTCTGCCCTCCCCCCTCCGCTGGAGTCCCAAATCGCCATCTTTGTGTCCCAAACCCCTCCAAAACGCAAAAAAGTGATTTTTTTCGTAATTTTTTTCCTGAAATATTTTGCCATGTCATAAATCGGTTGTAATTTTGCATCGCTTTTCGGCTCAC
>CAMVKS010000029.1 GCA_947167995.1 uncultured Prevotellaceae bacterium | reverse complement strand
ATAAAAACATAAAGTTCCTTTTCCTTAGCGAAAAGGAACTTTATGACTGATATGATTCTATTAAACAAGGTTTTGGAGTCTCTGGCTAAATTCATGGCAGGACATCCACAAGCCTCTTTAAAATGTTAGGTAGGAAGCTATTGTTGTGCTTGCCTTGCCATCTTAGGGGATTATCTTTTTATGGAAACCAGTTAAAATGGTTTCAATACTTCTTAACAATCAAGCTGGCGTTGTGACCGCCAAAGCCGAAGGTGTTAGACAATGCCACCTTGACTTCACGGCGCTGAGCCTTGTTGAAGGTGAAGTTGAGATTGTAATCAATCTTGGGGTCATTGTCGCCTTCTTCATGATTGATTGTTGGAGGAACGATATCGTCCTGGCATGCTTTGATGCAGAAGAAAGCTTCCATAGCTCCTGTTGCACCGAGCATGTGACCTGTCATCGACTTGGTGGAGCTTATGTTCAGCTCATAGGCATGAGGACCAAAGACTTCGATGATGGCTTGCGCCTCACTCAAGTCGCCAACTGGGGTTGAGGTGCCATGAACATTGATGTAGTCAACATCATCAGCACTGATTCCGGCATCTTCCAAGGCACGCTTCATCACAAGCGATGCACCAAGGCCTTCGGGATGGCTGGCTGTGATGTGGAAGGCATCGGCACTCATTCCGCCACCTATTACTTCGGCATATATTTTAGCTCCACGAGCCAGGGCATGCTCCAGCTCCTCAAACACGAGAGTGACGCCGCCCTCACCCATCACAAAACCATCGCGAGAACCGCTGAAAGGTCGTGAAGCAGTCAAGGGACTGTCGTTGCGTGTAGAGATTGCTTTCATTGAGTTGAAGCCACCCACTCCGGCAGGGAATATGGCAGCTTCGGCACCACCAGTCACGATGGCTGTTGCCTTGCCCATGCGCACATAGTTGAACGCGTCGATCATGGCATTGGTCGAGGTGGCACAAGCCGATACCACGCCATAGTTGGGACCGCGCAATCCCCACTTTATTGAGATGTGACCGGCAGCGATGTCGGCAATCATCATCGGGATAAAGAATGGGTTGTACTTGGGACCGTTTTCTGCATTCTTGGCATAGTATCCTGCCTCGTTCTCAAAGGTGTGAAGGCCGCCAATTCCAGAGCCATAAATAACGCCTATCTCATTGCGGTCAATGTTCTCGTTGTCAAGCAATTTCGAGTCGGCCAGTGCTTGTGTCGCACTTGCCATGGCATAGTGACAATAGAGATCCATGCGACGAGCGTCGCGACGGTCCAAATAGTCCTCTACGTTGAAATTCTTGACCTCACAAGCAAACTGTGTTTTGAACAATGAGGCATCAAAATGAGTAATAGGTCCTGCACCGCTCACTCCATTAATGGCGTTGACCCATGTAGAGTCAACGTCATTACCAAGAGGAGTGATGGCACCAAGACCTGTTACCACGACTCTCTTTAATTCCATAACAATTAAAAGGAGATTGTATTAAAACAAACTTGTTGTTTAGGCTTCTTTATTACTGAGCAGCTTTAGCAGCCTCGATGAAAGAAACAGCGTCGCCCACTGTTTGAATCTTCTCGGTCTCAGCATCGGGAATAGTGATGTTGAACTCCTTCTCAAGCTCCATGATGAGCTCTACAGTGTCAAGGCTATCGGCACCAAGATCCTGAGCAAAAGTTGCTTCGGGAGTAATTTGAGACTCACTAACGCCTAATTTGTCAACGATAATCGCTGCTACTCTTTCTTGAATTTCAGACATAATTCTATGAATTTTAAATTGTTAAATAAATTATCTTCAATTTTTGCGGTGCAAAGTAAGTAATTATTTGCCAAATAGAAAAGCAAAACAACAATATTTTGCTAACAAGAAACTGTTTTTTCTGCAAAAATTACTTAACGAGGCTTAAAACAAGTGACTTAGAAACATAAAATTACCTTTTTTAACTAAGCGATAGCTCCTTGAGCTGCGATTAACACTGGTTTTTCACCTATATTTGCCCGCTGGCTTTTCGTTTTATTTGAGCCTTTTGACTGATAATAATTCTGAGGGTTTAATATAGGATTCAAGTTTCTAAAAATAAGTTTGCATTTCTAAGACAATTAAGGACAATCTTTGGGTACTCTTTTTATTAAGGACAAAAATGCGATTAAGCGAGACAAAGCTGTGCTTGCACAATGCCTTGCGAGCGTGAGCATTTTATTCAATTGCCGCACGTCTAAGGTTGTCAAACGATTAAATACGATAAAAAACTATTCAATATCAACAAAATATAATCAGTGTAAACTGTCCTCTTGTTCTCTTTAGATTGATTGATTTTCTAAGACAATTAATGACAATATCCAGGTGATCTTTTCTTATTAAGGATAATTGCCGCACGTGGAATTACTGGAAAACTTGGCTTATCCTAAAAAGATTGACATTATTTGTGATAAATAAAAATAGCAGGGATTATTTTCGTCAAATAATCCCTGCTAAGCATTCAATAGGTAATAATTTAAATGTAAGGTAATAAAAGAATGTTTTGAGGTTTATAATAAATGCAAAGTTTACGCTTGCATGTGTAATGCCTGTTTTTCTTTACTGATGCATTTCTTGTAAATTAGAAAGTTTTAATAGTTATGCAATCCGTTTGAAAGAAATGTTGCGGAACTGCAATCGCCGGTTATCGTTTATGGCAAAATGCAAAAAACAATGCAAACGATTGCGGTTCCCTGGCCAAAAAAATCCAGACTATGAGTACTGGAAAGTTAAGCCTTCAAAAAAAATCCTTCAATGACCTTGTGTTTTCATTTTGCGTTGCAAAGTTATGTATAATTTTTGAATAACACATAATTTTTTGGCACAAAAGTTGTGAACATATTTATAACGCCCTCATAGACAGGGTTATGCTTTCACACATTTCCCCCATCCTGCGAGAGCAGCTGCATGTGCTCGCCATTGAAAACTGCATAGGTGAACTGCTCGATCCAGTCACCAAGCACTGTCATGGTCCTGTCTCCCTCCAGAGCCACCTGCCTTGCGAGATGGACATGTCCAAACACATAATGCTTGACTTCGGGGTGCTTGGAGCTGTGCTCGCGGCAGAACTTCTCGAGTCGACCACAGCACACCTCCTTGATCTTGTCTTCCTCTTCCTTGCTGCGTGTCACACGGTTGTGCTGCGACCAAGAGGTGGCAATGGGAAAGGTCCATCGCGGATGAACACCGGCATAGAGCCACTGGCACACTGGATTATAGAAGCACCACCGCGTGAACCGGTACATGGGTTTCTGGTACCCAACATCATCACCGTGAGACAGAAGGAACTTCGTGCCCATGACTTCCATCACGGTATTACCACGCAACACCTTGAGCCCAATCTCTTGTGACAGATAATCAAAGAGCCAAACATCGTGGTTGCCGGTGAACCAATAGATTTTCACTCCAGCATCGGCCAGCTGGGCCAGCTTTCCCAAGAACCTCACATGTCCACGAGGCACTACATTCTTGTATTCATACCAGTAATCCAGTATGTCGCCCAACAGGAAAAGCTCGGCGGCATCGTTTTTTATGCTATCAAGGAAGTCGACAACACGCTTCTCGTGTTCTCGAGCATTGTCGATGTAATGGGCACCCAAGTGTGCGTCTGAAAGAAAGTAGGCCTTTTTCATATAATGGTGGGTGCAGTGGTGGTTACTCATCCATGTCAAATCCGAGCTCAAGTTTAGCTTCATCGCTCATCATTCTCACATCCCACTCTGGCTCGTAGACGAGTTTCACGTTGCATGAGTTGATGCCGTCGATGCTTTCCACCTTTTGGCGCACGTCCTCAAAGATGAAGTCGGCCATGGGGCAGTTTGGGGCTGTGAGAGTCATCTCTATATTTACGTTACCATCGTCTTGAAGGTCAATCTTGTAGACAAGGCCCAAGCTGTAGACGTCGACAGGAATTTCAGGGTCAAACACCGTCTTGAGCATCATGATGATTTGCTCTTCAAGCTTTAGTTTCTGTTCTTGTTCCATATAATGTTTTACTTATTACGGTGCAAAGATAGTGCAAGCCCCGCTAATAACAAAATCCAAGTATATAGTTTTTTCCTTTTTTTAAGCTATCGGTTAGCAAAAAAGTCCTAATTAATTTTGAATTGTTCTTGGCATTAATTAATTTTGGGGTGTTAAATAAAACTATACCATTATGACAACAGCAATCTATACACTCACATCGCAGTTGCACGACGCATCGGCCGTGGATGCTGCCACTCAGGAATTCTTGGGCGGCCTGGGCATCGAGTATGAACTCAAAACGTGCGACTTCAAGGACTATGGAGGTCATGACCTGGAACTGATCTACGTGCGCACCGGAGGCACCGAGCGAATCTTCAAGAACGAGCTGCCACGCATGCTGCGACAGTCAAAGCAGCCCTTCTATCTGCTCACTTCGGGCAAGAGCAATTCACTCGCTGCATCGATGGAGATACTGTCCTATCTGCGCCAGCAGGGGCTCAAGGGCGAGATTCTTCACGGCTCTAATGAGTACATCAAGGGACGCATCAACACTCTGCAACAGGTGGGCAAGGCCATGCGGGCACTGAACGGATGCCACTTGGGCGTGATAGGCGAGCCCTCTGACTGGCTCATCTCAAGTGCCGCGAAATACCGCACCATAGAGGACCGCTTGGGCATCAAGATTGAACATATCGACATGGACGAGCTGCTCATGCTCATCGACCGAGTGCCTGCCGATATCGAGAGCGACCTCGCGCCAAAAGCCCCCAACGACACAATAGGGAAGTCGCTGACAGGAGCCGAGCGCATCTATGAAGCACTGCGTCTCATTGTCGAGGGCTATGACCTGCAAGGTTTCACCCTGCGCTGCTTCGACCTGTTGACAGCAGTTCACAACACCGGCTGTGTAGCTCTTGCCAAGTTCAATGCTCAAGGCATCGTGGCAGGCTGCGAGGGCGACATCCCCGCCATGCTCTCGATGATGATAGCTCAAGCCGTGACGGGCAAGAGTGGCTTCCAGGCCAATCCCGCACGCATCAACCCCGAGACCGGCGAGGTGCTGTTTGCCCACTGCACCATACCCCTGAACATGGTCGACGACTACGAGCTCGACACCCACTTCGAGTCGGGCATAGGCGTTGGCATCCGCGGTTTCATGAAACCTGGACCAGTGACCATCTTCAAAGCGAGTGGCGGTTTAGGACGCCATTTTGCTCAGGAAGGCATGCTCGTTGAGTGCCAAGGTAATCCCGACCTGTGCCGCACACAGCTGATTATCCAGCTCGACGACAAGGAGGCTGCCCACTATTTCCTCACCAACCCGATTGGCAACCACCACATCATCATGCCGGGCCGCCACAAGGCCGTCCTTGACGAGATACTTTGATTAATGCAGAATGTTTATTTAATGCAGAATGCAGAATTCAGAATTCAGAATGCAGAATGCAGAATGCGGAATGCGGAATGCGGAATGCAGAATGCAAAATTCACTTCCCTCTCCCCTCTCCCTCTCTCCTCTCGCTCTCCCCTCTCGCTCTCCCCTCTCACTCTCCCCTCTCCCCTTTATACAATGAACGATAAACTATAAATAAAATGCGACAAACACCTGTATTGCTGCTCACGGGATACCTGGGCAGCGGAAAGACAACACTTGTAAACCACATCCTCACCAATGAGCAGAACATAAAGTTTGCTGTCATCGTCAACGATTTGGGCGAGGTGAACATCGACGCGAGCCTCATCCAGAAGGGAGGCATCGTGGGCAAGAAGGACGAGAGCCTCGTGGCTTTGAACAACGGATGCATCTGCTGCACGCTCAAGATGGACCTCATTGAGCAGCTAAACGACATCATGCAGCTTGACCGCTTCGACTACATCGTCATCGAGGCAAGTGGAATATGCGAGCCCGAACCCATCGCACAGACCATCTGCTCAATACCCACTATGGGCGAACAGTATGTTCAGCATGGTTATCCCTACCTTGACTGCATCGTCACCGTGGTCGATGCTCTGAGAATGCAAAGCGAGTTCAGCTGCGGCGAGGACCTCAACCGCACCAACATTGGCGAGGAAGATATCGAGAACCTTCTCATCCAGCAGATAGAGTTCTGTAACCTCGTCATTCTCAACAAGGCCTCGGAAGTTGAACCCGACGAGCTTGAGCGCATCCGCCACATTATCCACGCCTTGCAACCCTCGGCCCCTATCATTGAGACCGACTATGCGATGGTCACCCTCAACAGCATCATCAACACAGGCCTTTTCGACTACGAGAAAGTGGCGAGTTCGGCTGGATGGATTCGTGAGATAGAGCGCCCTGCAACCCAGGAGGAAGAAGAGGAAGCTCACCACCATCACGATGGGCATCACGAACATGAAGAACATGAAGAGGATGAACATCATCACCACCACCATCATCATCACGATGAGGGAGAAGCCGAAGAGTATGGCATACAAACCTTTGTTTACTACCGACGACCGGCCTTCGACCTAAACAAGTTTGACCGTTTTGTCGGCTCCAAGTGGCCCAAGAATGTGATACGCGCCAAGGGACTTGTCTACTTTGCACACAATCCCGACATGTCTTTCCTCTTCGAGCAGGCAGGAGTTCAGAAAAAGCTTGTACAGAGCGGACTATGGTTCGCCACAGCCCCCGAAGAAGATTTGCGACGCATGGTAGAGCAGAACCCTGCCATACTGCAAGACTGGGACGAGCACTACGGCGACCGCATGATCAAGCTCGTGTTCATAGGACAGAATCTGGACCGCGAGCAAATCACCCACGATCTCGACGAGTGCCTGGAGCTAAGTAATTAGGTAATTAATATGAAATTAAATGAGGGCGCGACTCATTGCAGGTCGCGCCCTCATTGTTATAATATAATAAGTTATCGTTTTATTACTTCACGATAATCTTCTTTCCATTGTGGATATAGATGCCAGCGGGCAGGTTGTTGCTGTCAAACTTGCGTCCCATGAGGTCGTAGTAGTTGTTATCTTGAACCTTCTCAACGTTAACCTCACTGATTGCCGATGGCTCGGCAATAACAACGCTCAGGTTGTCGATGCTAAGAGTGAACTGGTCGGCATCGCTAATGGCATGGATGCCAATGTAGTACTTGCCGTCCAATTTGCTTGCAGGAACTGTGAAGCGACCTGTGTGGTGAGCTACATCGTAACCCTCAACCACAACAGCAGGAATGACAGTAGTAGTCATTGCCTCAACAGTGGGTTCATTTCCAACCATCACCTCAAAACGCTCGGGATATCCAGATGCTTTAGCGTCGATGCCAAATTCATACTCAACCTCGGGCTCCATGATAAGAGCTGGAGTAATCAACCAGTCGTCGGCAGCGTTGTTGCTGTTCCACTGGTAAGTTACGTTTTGGCTAATTGTGCCACCATAGGTCCAAGTGCGACTGTCGTTGTTGGCATTGATAACAGTGAACTCACTGAAAGCTGCCTGAGTGGCAAAGCCCTCGTTGTAAGGAATAGTGTAGGCACCATCGTTCACGTCGCGGGTGATGACGATGTTGTTGAATGCCTGAACATAGTAAACAACGCCCTTGGTGGTGTTCTGGAGCAGGTAATCGGTGACGTTGGTGTAGGTGTCGGTAGCTTCGTCATAGGCAAGAACGAAGTCACAAATGTCCTTCTGTCCCGAAGCGTTGGTCTGTCCACCAGCCATGTAGTTGGGCTTGCCAGCCACTTGACCAATGTACTGGTCTTTAGCGAAGGTAATGGTGTTGCCGTTGCGAGTACCCTTAATCCATGATTGAGGAACGTCGCTGAAGATGCCCTGGATATAAACGTCGTTGTTGTCAACACCCACGTTAACGTTGTACTTGAATGGGGTACCGTCGTAGCCGTTGGCCTCGAAAGTGTAAACCTGGGTCTCAACGCCTGCAGGAAGCTCAACGAGAACGTCCTCGGCTTGAGTGGTGGGGGTGTAGACGCTATTGTAGTCGGCATAGCCAGCCCATTCTTGACTGTTTGCATAAACCGCTCCAAATACAACATAGGTCGAAGTGCCAATCAGGCTAATCTTGTCTTCAGTAACGCTGAATTGCACACTATTTGCGCTGTTGCGAACTGCAAATTCCTCGTACTCATCATCATAATCGAGCATAGCCAGAGTGATAACATCGTTCACCTCGGCGTCATAAGCCACGTTCTGGCCCATGGGAACAGTGATGGTAGTGCCGTCATCGCTCAGTGTGCCTTCAATCCAAGAGTTGATCTCGAGCTTCGAGAGTGGCTGCTTGAAATAGACCTTGTTGTTCTCGCCAAACACGATGTCGATTGTTCCGGTCTGGGCACCACGGCGAATGTACTCGCCACTGTAGTAGTAGGCATAACCAGCGCGGTCATAGGTTCTCAACTCACCGGCAGGTTGTTCCATAACGATGCCATAGTCGCTTGCGTCTTGAGCCCAAGCACCAATAGCCATCACAGCCATAGCTGCAATAAGTAAAAGTTTCTTCATGTTTTGTTGTTTGTTAAGTTTGGTTTCGAGCCTTACTATATTCTTAATACAACTCGAAAGGCTCGTTTTTCGGGTAGTACTTTTCAATGGTGCAAAAGTACAAAAATAATTGATAGCAGCTTTCTTTTTGAAGTGTTTTTTACAAAAAACTCAACAAATCACCTATTGCTTTTCGGCAGAAACGACAAAGCATAGAATGAATAGCGCAGAACCTAACACTTGATTGAGATTCCCGTGAATGTGCGTCCGCTGTGTATGCCGAGACGGCGAGCCGAGAAGTAGCGGTTGTGCTCGCAGCGGCTGCAATGCCTGGGAAGGGTGATGCTGGACGAGTTCAATCCAGCCTTTATAAGAACCTGTCGATTAGCTTCTTGCAGATTGATGTGAGCCATACCTGTGGTGGCGTTTCGCTTCATGATTAGCGACATGTCGAATCCCGCCTTTTCAAATTCCCTCGCCACTTCATCACCCACCTCGAAGCATTCCTGGCAGATGCTTGCGCCCATTGTGGCAACGATATTGCTTGCTGTTGCCCCAAGCAAGCACATCGCCTCAACGGTTTTCTGCGCTATTCCGGCAACAGTGCCTCTCCATCCCGCATGTGCGATGGCTATGATTCCACAATCTGGGGCCGCAAGAGCGATGGGGACACAATCGGCAGTGTTGACACCGATGCACACCCCTGGCAACTTGGTCACCAAGGCATCCACGCCTTCAAGCATTGTGTCCTGAGTCTCAATCGAAGCTTCACTGAAATCGCCATCAATGAACAAGACATTGGTGCTATGTGTTTGTCTTGGCATCACCAAGTGGTCAAGGTCGACACCCAACTGCCTGCAGAATTGCAGTCGCGCATCGAGTACCCTCAACGCATCATCACCGGTGTAGTCACACAAGTTCCACTGCGAGTAGGCATTGCGTGCATCCACTTCTCCCCGCAACGTCTGCACCACCCTAATTCCCTTGCAGGCAGTGCTAAAAGACAATTCATCAAGTTTCATTAGAGAACAGTTTAATTTTGTGATTGAGAAAGTCGCTTGGTGCCTCTCAGGGCAGGATTATGGATCAACCCAGTCACCGTTGTCTTTTATCAAAGCTATCAGATGCGGGATTGCTTCGGCCTCGGGGATGTTCTTCTCTATGCATTCCTTGCCCTTGTAGAGGCTAATGCGACCCACTGCTGCCCCCACATATCCATAGTCGGCATCGGCCATCTCCCCAGGTCCGTTGACCACGCATCCCATCACCCCAATCTTGAGGTGCGTGAGATGGGCTGTGGCAGCTTGCACACGGCGTACGGTAGTCTGCAAGTCAAACATAGTGCGTCCACAACTGGGGCAAGAAATGAACTCGGTCTTGGTAGTTCGCAATCGTGCCGCCTGCAGAATGGCAAAAGAGTATTCCACCACATGGGCTGTTGTGGGATAGCATGGAGCTTCGAGCCACACTCCGTCGCCCAAGCCATTAAGCAGCACCGCCCCCAGGTCGGCACCCGCCTTCACCTGAAGAGCCTCGCTGTCGCTGTCGTCATAGCTGTTGTGAAGGATTACAGGACAATTGATGCCTGCATCGACGAGTGCGTGCATCAGAGCTTGCTCGCAACCGCTCACGTTCACATTGTCGGGGATGATTATCAGCGCAACATTGTCACAGTTCTTGAGAAACATCAGCTCCGAGACAGGAGTACTTGCTTGCACTTCGAGCCACTTGAGAGGAGCTTTCACATCATCGTCCCAATTGTCGAGAGTGAAAATGGGCGAAGTATTGCTCTTTGAGTTGAAAGTTGATGCTGGCACTATAAAGTTGTGAATTGCGTCCACTGCGCCATCGGCACTGAAATAGAAGTCGGGCTGTCGGTTGTCTTTCACGTCCCCAGGCTTGCACGAGGCTATCACAACAGGAGTCCTCCCTCCCACCAAGCCTGCAATGCTGTTGCCCTGGTGTCGCGCAGGCATCAATGGGTCATAACCTTTGTAGCAATCACCTTTGATAAAGGGGTGATTGTTGCGCTTGGAGATGTAGCTCACAAGAGTATTGGCAACGGGAATCTCAAGTTCGGGATCTTCACTGAGCGACACTCTGATGGTGTCGCCCAATCCTTGACACAAAAGAGCACCAATGCCCACGGCACTCTTGATGCGCCCATCCTCGCCGAAGCCAGCTTCGGTGACTCCCAAATGCAATGGGAAATACATGTTCTCGCGGTTCATGGCATCGACCACACGCCTCACAGCCTCGACCATGACAACGACATTGGAGGCTTTCATCGACACAACAACGTCCATGAACTCTTGCTGAACAAAGACTCGCAGATATTCCATCACGCTCTCTACCATGCCAGCCGCAGTGTTGCCATAGCGACTCATGATGCGGTCGCTGAGCGAGCCATGGTTCACTCCAAGCCTCACGGCAGTGCCATGCTTGCGGCACAAGTCGATGAAAGGCACCAATGCATCGTGAATGCGCCGTAGCTCGGCTTGATACTGCTCGTCGGTGTAGGTCAGGCTCTTAAACTGCCTGGCAGGGTCAACAAAATTTCCGGGGTTGATTCTTACCTTGTCGGTCATCTGAGCTGCCGCCTGTGCCGCTTTAGGATTGAAATGTATGTCGGCCACCAGAGGCACATTGCATCCCATCTGCCTCAACCGCCCCCGAATGACGCCTAAATTCTGTGCTTCTTTTACGCCTTGGGTTGTCAATCTCACATAATCGGCTCCAGCCTGGGCAATGCGCAGACACTGCTGCACGCTGGCTTCGATATCGTTGGTCGAGGTATTGGTCATCGACTGTACTCTGATAGGATAGTCGCTTCCCAATGGAGTGTTGCCTATATTGACGGTAACGGTCTTGCGACGCTGGTAATTGAACATAACTGAGAAAAATGGAAAGGGTTGAAGGAATAAGAAAAGAAATCATCCGAAAAGACGCATCATCACAGAGACACAGATGAGTCCGTTCAGGAATCCTGCCACAATCTGCGGCAGGTCGTGCCTTTTCATGAGCAGGCGCGCTGTTCCGAGCACTCCGCACAAGATAATTGTCACAAAAATGAAGAATGTCATCCACATGGGACTTATAACCTCTAAATTCATGGCGTAGAGCTGCCACAGCATCGCGAGGATGCCTGCAATACCTGCCATGTGTGCACTGATTTTCCACTTGAGATTCACAATAGTAGAAATGAGACACGCGAGAGCCCCTCCGGCACAAACCATAACCAGCCATTGTGGCTCGTGGGTATAGACCATGTACCACACTGCTACGGCATAGTAGATGGTTGCTGCAATATAGGGGATGGTTCGTTCCTCACGCTTAATCATTTTCTTGTCCTTTATGAGCTTGATATTGTGAAGAACGGCAATAGTTGCCATGGGAAGGACACAAGTGATTCCAAAGAATATTATCAGCAGCTTGATGCGTGCTCCTGTAGTGTCGAGCACCTTGGGAGAAATGCTCAACGCAAGAAACAAACCATAGCTTGGTGTGAGCAGCGGGCTGAAAATGGTGGATACAAGCTTGGCGAGCTCGTCGAGCAATTTTATTTTGGCAATATGCGAAGCCATCGTTTCTTGTTTTTATAGAGTTTTCCTTTGTCGTGCGACAGGAATATTGAGAGTGTCACGATACTTAGCCACAGTGCGGCGCTTGATGGGGAACCCCTTCTCTTGCAGTTTCTTGCACAGTTGTTCATCGCTCAACGGATGCTTCTTGTCCTCAGCGTCAACAATGCTCCTGAGTGCATCCTTAATAGCTCTTGATGAAACCTGATCATTCTCGTCAAAACCACTGCTGAAGAAGAATTTCAAGTCGAAAATACCCCAGTTGGTGTCGACATATTTGTTTTGATGTGCTCTTGAGATAGTAGACACATCATAGCCAGTTGCCTGTGCAATATCGTTCAGCACCATGCGTTTCAACGTCATGATATCGCCAGTGAGGAAGAACTCTTGCTGCTTGAGCATGATAGCTTTCATGATGTTGAACAACTTTTCCTGTCTCAGCTTCAGCAGTTTGATGAAATTGTTGGCATTTTCAAACTGTCTCTTGATGAGAACATCCTCATCACGTTCTTTACTGCTCTTGCTGGCGACAATGCGTTGATACTCGATTTGATAACTCTCGGAAATTTGCAGCTCGGGTATGTCGTTTACCACAATGAGTTGCAACTTGTCGTTTTCGGTAGTGACAATGAAGTCGGGGGTGATGTGTGTGGCATTATTCATGCGTCCTCCACTGCTGAAAATGTTGCCAGGCCGTGGATTGGTGCGCTTGATGATTTGGTCGGCTTTGTGGAAGAGTTCCTTGTCGATTCCCATGTCGTTGAGAATCTTGTCATAGTGATGCTTCTCGTAGGCTGCGAAATGATGATTTATAATGTCGTAGGCTATCTGCCCCACATCAGGATCCACGCCCTTCATGTCCTCTATTTGGAGCATGATGCATTCCCGCGGGCTGCTCGCACCAATTCCTGCTGGCTCCAGGTCGTGAATTACCTCCAACACCTCTTGCACCTCTTGAGGAGTAACAAATTCATTCTCCTTCGTGATGATGTCTCCGCAGATGGATGTCACTGGGCGACGCATCAGTCCGTCATCATCAATCTCTCCAATGATATACTCGGCAATGAGCATCTGCCTCTCGTCGAGGTCTCTCTCTCTGACCTGATTCATGAGGACTTCAAACATAGATTCCTCATTCACCACTGGAGGACGATATCCTTGTGCAGCCACCTTCTGGCGGCGGTGGGTCTGAATGAACGACAAGCCGTCGTCATTCCTGTCGGTATAATCATCATCACTTTGAGTATAGGGCGACTCGAAAGGGTCGTCGTTGTCGCGATCCACCTCGGCAGCTTTATCGTTGCCATCATCGTCATCGTCTTTGGAGAAATCATCCTCGAGGTCATTGGAATCGGCTTGCTCCAAGGCTGGATTGTCGTCAAGTTCCATTTCGATGCGGTCTTTTATTTCTTCATCGTTCATCTCGATGAGCTGTCCCAAAATCACTTGATTTTGATGCGCTCGCTGCACTTGGACCTGCTCTTGGCTTAGTTTCTGTATCTGCTGGAAATCGTTGTTGTCGCTCATGACTATTGTGGTGTTGATTGTTGATGGTTTTGTTCTTGTCGAATTGTGACGACTGTTTATTTGCTCACAAAGTTAATACTGCTGGCTCAATTAAGCAAGAAAAACTGTCTAATAATAAATACTTACAAAGCTAAAAACTATTGATAAGGTCATGAAACACGATGTCAAAGTGTGGGAAGTATGTCATTCTCGATGTGGTCGAGAATGCTTGTCAACTCGGCCTTGGTATTGGCTCGCAGCATGGCTATGCGCGTCTCGCGGAAGTTGCGTATTCCTTTGAATAAAGGTGTGGCAGCAAGGTGACGCCTTATGTGCAGTATGCCTCGATACTCGTCGATGCGTGAGATGCTCTCGTCGATCTGACGTCGCAGTAGTGCCATTTTCTCGCCGACGGGAATCTCGGGCACCTGCCCTGTGAGAAGATATTGCTTCATCTCACGGAAAATCCACGGGCATCCAATAGAGGCACGCCCAACCATGATGCCGTCAACGCCATAGCGATCGTAATACTCGGCAAGCTTCTGTGGGGTTGTGATGTCGCCATTGCCAATGATGGGAATCGTCATGCGCGGGTTGTTCTTCACCTCGCCAATGAGAGTCCAGTCGGCTTCTCCGTTATACATCTGCGAGCGCGTGCGACCATGAATCGTGAGTGCCTGAATGCCACAATCCTGCAACTGCTCGGCAAGCTCAACTATGATTTTGTTGTTGCAGTCCCAGCCTAATCGCGTTTTCACCGTGACAGGAATATCAACAGCCTTTACCACCTCGCGAGTTATCTCGAGCAATAGCGGCACATTTTGCAACATGCCTGCTCCGGCACCCTTACGGGCCACCTTCTTGACCGGGCAGCCAAAGTTGATGTCTAAGACCTCGGGGTTAGCTTCTTGAGCAATCTTGGCAGCCTCGACCATAGGTCCCAATTCGCGTCCGTAGATTTGAATTGCCGCCGGACGCTCTCCAGGGCTGATGACCATCTTGCGCATGGTGCTGTCGATGTTGCGAATCACAGCATCGGCACTGACAAACTCGGTATACACCATGTCGGCACCTTGCTCACGGCATATTGTGCGGAACGACAAGTCGGTCACATCCTCCATGGGTGCCAGCATCACAGGGCGATTGCCTAAGTCAATGTTTCCTATTTTCATTACTCAAAAAAATGTTTTCAAAGATTGTCGAGCCCTAACTCTTCTTCCATTATTTCGCAGGCATCGCTCACGCAATCGGGGCATGAACGCAGCATCACGTGTGTGTCAACGCCTTTGAGCGCACGACATTGAGTGGCTCCGTTGCGCTCTTGAAAACGCGTCATGATATTGCTCATCACCTTGCGCGACTTCATCTTGTCGCCTGTGACCATACCCACGATTACCGCTGCCCCTGTGAGAGCACCACAGGTGCCCTCCATGTTTCCCATACCACTGCCAAAGGCGTTGCCTATGTTCATGGCTTGTTGCTCGGAGAGCCCCACCACGTCGGCATAGGTTGCGATAACTGCCTGAGCGCAGTTGCAAGTTTTTTTCTTCTCGACAGCGATGTGTTTTCTTGTTTCCATTGTCAGTTAAGTTTTATTTGGCAAAGGTAGTCAAAAAGTGGCAGAAAATAAAGCCCATGGCAAATAGTTTTTGCACATGGGCTTTGAGCTGTCGAAGCAATGGCGTCACTGGCCATCGTCTTCTTGTTCTTTTTGCTTCCTCATGCGGTTTTCCTTCTTGCTTGAGGAACTGCTTGTGTCTTTCTCTTCGCTAAGGTCAATTTCCTGCTTGTTCTTGTCGATGACCCGGTATTGCAGGTAGGCAAGGTCTTGGTCGGGGAGTATTTTGAAAACCCTTCCAAACTCACGACGCCATTTCGAGTAGAGGCTGAAAAAGCCTTTTTTCAGATAGGCATCGACAAATGGATGGACATACATAATTATACCTTTCACACCCAAGTCGTTGACCAGATAGTCAATCTTGTCCTTGAGCCGGTCGGTGAAAAGCAGGGAGGGCATCACTTCCCCCTTACCTCCACAAGAGGGGCACGTCTCGCTGGTAACGATGTCGAGTGCTGGTCGCACTCTCTGTCGGGTAATCTGCATGAGTCCAAACTTGCTCAACGGCAAGATATTGTGCCTGGCTCGGTCTTTCTGCATCACTTCTCTCATGTGGTCATAGAGGGCTTGACGATGCTCACTCTTAGCCATATCGATGAAGTCGATAACAATAATTCCACCCATGTCCCTGAGTCGAAGCTGCCGAGCAATCTCGTCGGCGGCGAGCAGGTTCACATCGAGAGCGTTGCTCTCCTGGTCGGTGGTCTTTCGGGACCTGTTACCCGAGTTCACGTCGATAACATGCAGTGCCTCGGTGCTTTCAATAATTATGTATGCACCCGAACGAAACGAAACCGTCTTACCAAATGACGACTTCATCTGCCTTGTGACATTGAACTTGTCAAAAATTGGCAGGTCGTCGCTGTAAATCTTGACAATGTCGCCACGCTCGGGGGCGATTAGGCTCACATAGTTTTGAATTTGCTCGTAAATCTCGGCATTATTCACATGAATGCTCTCAAACTCAGGGCTGAAGATGTCTCTAATCAAGCTCACTGCCCTGCTTTCTTCCTCATAGATGAGGCTTGGTGCATCGCTGTAGTTGATTTTTGCGACACTCTCTTCCCAACTCTTGAGAAGCACTTTCAACTCGCTATTCAGTTCGGCAGCACGTTTGTTCTCGGCCGAGGTGCGTACAATAATACCAAAGTTCTTTGGCTTAATGCTCTCAACAAGCCTTCTTAGCCTCATTTTCTCGGCACGATCTTTAATTTTCTGTGATACCAGAATCTTGTTGTTGAAAGGTATCAAAACCAAGAAACGTCCTGTAAAGGTAATCTCGGTAGTCAATCGTGGCCCTTTGGTCGAGATGGGCTCTTTCGAGATTTGTACTATCAGCTCTTGTCCTGCCTCAAGCACATCGGTAACGGAGCCCTGCTTGTCGATATCGGGTTGCAGTTTAATCTTTGAAAGATTTATCTGCCTTTTTCCTCCGTTTTCTCTCACCTGCTTGATGAACGAAGAATAGCTTCCAAATTGTGACCCTAAATCAAGGTAATGAAGAAATGCCTCTTTACCGTAACCCACGTTAACAAACGCGGCATTGAGTCCAGGCATGAGCTTCTTCACCTTGGCAAAATAGAGGTTGCCCACAGCATAGGAAGCGTCTCTTGCCTCCTTCTGCAACGACATCAGACGTCCATCTTCCAATAGAGCCGTGCTGATGCTGTTGGGCTTTACGTCTACAATAAGTTCACTTTTCATTGTGAATTTTTGGTGTTTGTTTGGAACTCAATTCTAAGAGTCTCGCATGTCTAATTGTGTGTCGACATTCCTTAATATATAAATATGTGACACTAACAAGCGTCTCTTGATTGATTGAGTGGGTGCGAGACAGCCACCACTGTTGCATGTAGCAATTTAGAATATTGAATGGCTGCCAGTCTAAACATAAAGAACAAACCAATGAATTTGACTTACTTAATGCATAAAAAACCACACACTTCGCGAGCTCTAATCATTCGTTTGTTCTTTGCTTAGACTCAATCAGAAAAATCACTTCTTGTTCTTGTGACGATTCTTTCTAAGTCTTTTCTTGCGCTTATGCGTAGCCATCTTGTGGCCTTTTCTCTTTTTACCGCTTGGCATTTTACTTAATATTTAGAAATTTATATAAAAGTTATAAATGAGCTATTATTATTTCTTTACCTGCTCCATGAAAACCTTAGCTGGCTTGAATGCGGGGATTTTATGCTCTGGGATAATGATTGCTGTGTTCTTAGAGATGTTGCGTGCAGTCTTCTGCGAACGAGTCTTAACGATGAAGCTACCGAAACCTCTCAGGTATACGTTCTCACCCTCGGCGAGCGAGTCCTTAACGGTTTCCATAAATTTCTCAATAGTTTCCAACACTGAGGCTTTATCAATGCCTGTTGATTTAGCGATTTCGCTAACGATATCTGCTTTAGTCATGTTAAAAATATTTTATTGTTACTTTATAAAAATAATCTTTTACTCTTTTATAATGGCTCAAAACCTTATAACTTGCTTCTCAAAAAAGCGTCAAAACGCTATAAAACAAGCTCATAAAGTGTCCCCTTATTTTTTTGCAAGTGCAAATATCGCACTTTTTTTTTAATTACAACATATTATTGACTAAAAAAATGAGTTTTTTTCAGTTTTTTTCTCATTTTCAGCCTTTTTACCCCATTTTTTAGGTATAAAAAAATGGAAAACGTTTCATATCATCCCAGGCCCTGATACCACAAGCAAAGCCGCCCACCCCTCCGGGTGAGCGGCTTACATCTTTAACGAGTTAGGGTCGCACTATTTTATCAACCAGTGTGCGATGCGTGCCGAGCCTCGCTTGCCATTGACGATGCGCTTGAAAAGTCGAGGAATCACGACTCGATAGATCCACTTTCGGTTGAGCACCGAATAGGCCTTGTTCACCGTTGGCTTGGCATACTCGGGATGCCCTTCCCGCTGGTAATGTGCGCCCAGCACAAGCAGCCTGTAGTAGAGCAGGTCGTAATATCGCTGCTTGTTGAGCAGGGAAGAGTTTTTGATGTCAAGCACCATGGTCCTGAGCGATATCTCCCACTTGCCATGACTTGAGCTGAAGTTAGTTCCCGTGATGGACTTCTCCCCACCATAGATCACATCGACCCGAGGCTTTCCCTCGAGATATCCCACAACGGGCTTGGCGAGCAGCAGCCGCAGGCCATATTCAAAGTCGTTCCAATGCGAAAGGCTATTGTTCCACTCTATGTTCTTGATGAAATCATGTCTTGCACAGAATGCCTGCGTCGCAAGAACACTGTGCAGGATGTGATTGGCAATCAAGTCCTTCTTGTAGAGCGGCATAGTTTTTTTCTCTCCCACATCGTTGACTTGATTGCGGCGACAGATGACAATGTCCACCTGCTGTGGCGACGACTCAAAGGCATCGACATATTTCTGTACAAGTCGCCGCTCCATGAGGTCGTCGCTATCGAAGAACATCAGATACTCTCCTGTGGCGAATTGCATACCTCGATTGCGTGCAGCACTTGCCGTGTGCTGCTTCTCCTGCGTGACAATCACCTCGAAATCGGGAGCATTATTGTCAATTTTAAACTGGTTGAGCACCACGAGCGAATCGTCGGTAGAGAAATTGTCAACGAGCACAATCTGCAGTGGCCTATAGGTTTGTTCCACCACAGTTTTGAGTGTGCGCGGCACCAAGTGCGCACGGTTATAAACGGGAATGACTATTGATACTGTTTTCATATTGACTCCAAAATTAGTGCAAACCGAGATAAATACAAAATGAAAATCAAATAATTTTCATTTTTATTTGCAGGTGCAGCCTAATTTATCCAAAATTAGACAAATTCTTGGTTAAAAACAAAAAAAACAATAAATTTGCATGATTTAAGCGAAAAATCACGAGAAATGAAGATACTGTTCGCGGGCGATGCCAGTAACATGCACAACTGCTTAGCCCAGGCCCTGCGCGGCTTGGGACACAGTGCTGTTGTCGCCAGCAACGGTTCGCACTGGATGGACACCAGCCGCGACATCAACCTCAAGCGTGGTCCCGGCAAGATGGGCGCGGTGAAATATGTGCTCGATGTGCTCAGGGCGTTGCCACGCATGCAGGGCTTTGACGTGGTGGTGACGAGCGGCCCCATCTTCCTCGACCTCAAGCCAGGCAAAGTGAAGTGGGTGTTTGACTGGCTCAAGCGCCACAACCGCTCGATAGTGATGAGCGCACTGGGCACCGACTATGTGTACTACCACGCCTGCCATGACGGCAAGACCTATCGCTACAGCGACTTCATGGTGGGCGACCAGCCGTCGCCCTATGCCCTCTCGGCCGAATTTCAAGCCAAGCACGAAGACAACTGGAAACTGCCGTTGATGCGCGAGCACAGCGAGCACATCGTGGGCAGCATTGACGGTGCAATCTCATGCCTGTGGGAATATCACGAGTGCTACAAGCCACTGCTTGGCGAGCGCCTCGCTTACGGCGGAATCCCCATCGACACCAGTGCCGTGAAGCCATGCATCATTGACCATGAGCCAGAAAAAGTAAAGTTCTTCATCGGCATTCAGCACGACCGTAACATTCTGAAAGGCACCGACCTGCTTCTTGAGGCGGCACAACGCACCGTAGACCGCTACCCCACCCTGTGTGAACTCACTGTGGTGGAAAATGTCCCCTATGAGGAATATGTTAAGCTAATGAACCAGTCGCATGTGATCCTCGACCAGCTCTACTCCTACACTCCCGCCACCAACGCCCTGCTCGCCATGGCGCGCGGACTGGTAGCCGTGAGCGGCGCCGAACCTGAATACTACGACCTGATAGGCGAGCACGACAACCAGCCCATCGTCAATGTGAGTCCATTAATAGAAGGAGATATTGACAACAAGCTTGAGTGGATAGTTCAAAACAAGCAGTTGCTGCCTGAGCTGAGTCGACGCAGCCGCGAGTTTGTTGAGAAGCACAACGACTCTCACATTGTAGCACGCCGCCACTTGGAGTTTTATAACAGAATTTTAAATAGACAATGACACTCGAGATACTCATATCGACCATTGACGAGGGAATATACAATATCCCCGCAATGCTGCTGGAGCCGCACGACGGCATAGGCTACCTCGTGTCGTGGCAGCATAGCGAAGGGAAAGAAACTGCACCGCCTGAGGAATTGAAGCGCGACGATGTGAAGGTGGTTGAGCTTGCCGGACGTGGCTTGAGCCGCAACCGCAACAACTGCCTGCGCCACGCAACCGCCGACCTGTGCCTGATTGCCGATGACGACTGCCAGTATACTCCCCAGCAACTGCAAGCAGTGATCGACACCTTTGAACAACATCCCGAGGTAGATATTGCAGCATTCAAGTATACAAGCATGAATCGCGAGAAAAAGTATCCGTCACAAAGCATAGACCTGGCCACACCGCCCAGGGGCTACTATGTGTCGTCGATAGAGATTGCCTTCAAGCGGGAAAGCCTTCAGGGGAAGCTATGGTTTAACGAGCTCTTTGGCATTGGTGCCCCACTCTCTTGTGGCGAGGAAGAGGTGCTGGTTCTCTCGGCGGTGAGACATGGCCTTAAATGCCAGTTTTTTCCAATCGACATCGTGAGGCATGACAACGTTACCAGCTCTTTCTCTGGTGTAGAGAAGAGCGGCATGCTCATGGCTCGTGGAGCCTACACCTATTTAGCCCATCCAAAGTCGTTCATGGCCCGCATACTCCTTGGCGGCTACCGCCTCAAGAAGAGATATGGAGTTGGCATGAGGCATGGAGTAAAAAACATGCTTGCCGGAGTGAGATACTTCAAGCAACACCGCCACGACAAGCAATCTTACCATATTTAATGCAGAATGCAGAATGCGGAATGCAGAATGCAGAATGCGGAATGCAGAATGCGGAATGCAGAATTCGGAATGCAGAGACTCTCACTCTCTCCTCTCACTCTCTCCTCTCACTCTTCCCTGGCGCAAACTTAACACTTAACTTACATGTATTTCGCCACCGATGCCTCGAGCTGCTCGATATTGGCCACACGTTCCACGATTTCACCGTTTCTTCCAACGATGAAAGCCGCGGGGATGACGGTGACATTGTAGGCACCAGCAGCTCTCGACTGCTCTCCCTGTGGGTCTCTCATCACTATCCATGGCAAGTTGATAGCACTTTGCAACCACTGAGCCTCGTTGTCGTCGAGACAAACCTGGAACACCTCAAGACCTTTATCATGATACTTCTTGTAGATGTCGTTGATTTGCTTGTTCAGTGCAGGCGAGAACGACTCGTTGAATATGGTGAAATTCACCACCACCACATTGCCGTGCGACGCCACTTCCTGCAAGCTCCTCATTTTGCCCTTGGCGTCCTGCAGCTTGATGTCGATTAGAGAAGCCTGTGTAGCCACAATAGTGTCGCGTGGAGCGTTCTCACTGCGCCGCTTGTTGAGACCCTGCTTGAAATTCTCGACCATATATCCAGTGCGGGGATCGCTGGGGCGGAAGTTGGCAAAAGCGTTGGTCACAGCACCAATAATCTTGAAATCTTTCTTGTCGAGCGGGTCAAACAAAGGTTTGTCGCCAATGTACTTGTTGATGAGATAGAACGACAGAATGCCCGCAGGATCTTTCACAAGGTCACGGCTGAGCTGGTCTTTCCACTTGACGAATGCATCGCTGCTGGTATCGCCTTGTCGCGCAAACTTCATGGCCTGCTTGTCGATTTTCATCATTTTGACAGCATTGTCCGAGCCGCTGAGAGTATAATCCTCGTCAAATTTCTTGATACTTGTCTTAATCACAATTTTATCGATGCTGTCGACAGGGAAATAGATGCTCTTGTCTCGATAGGTGAGACGATAGATGTTGGGAAACTCTGGGGCATCCTCACTGAGGCTGAAGTCATCGCCACTGGTGAGCACACTGTCAACAAACATCCAGTTCCCGTTGACACTTGCTTCAAGAAAAAGAGTTGTGGTGTCGCCAGCTCCTTCAACAGTGCCGCTCACCTTGAACTTGTTGCTGTTGCATGAGCACATGAGCACCATAATGGCGGCAGCTATTAACATTAAATTCTTCATATTGTGTGATATTGAATGTATTCTTTTTTTTAAAAAAACCGTGCGAAATTACTGCAAATTGATTGAATGAGCAAATAATTTGTTTAAAATCCCATGATTATACCTGTGGTAAAAGGCGTGAATGCTGGTGCATAACGCTCTTGCAGCACGTGGCATGGACTGTAGCGCACATAGGCGCCAATGAATTTCCACTTCACGCCTCCCAAAATATCGACCGTGACTGGCACAGGGTGAATGCCGGTGTGAGAAACCTTGATTTTCTCATCACCCATCTTGTACTGGGTGAGGACGCTGGCGTGAACATTGAAATTCACCACTGGGCCGGCAAAAATGTCGACCGTGCTGAAAAGGCGTTGACGCAACAGCAACGGCATGGTGAGCGAGAAAACTTTTACTCGCGAGAGCCGGTTGGTTGCCCCATCGGGATAAGCACCTACTGAAAGCATTCCGCCATCGTCGACAAACTGGCAGCCGCCGTCGAGACGGTAATTGCGCCAGTCGATACCCACACCCATTGTGATGCGCTGGCCGTAGCGAGTCTTGAACTTGGCACCAATGACATTGAGCCAGCCTATATCGATGCTTCGTGCCATGTTCACGTCAATGCCATTGGCGTTATTCCACCCAATCACAAAGCCACCAGTATAGATGTTCCACCCCACACTGTCGGTGCACAGTGGATACCAGTCAACCTGAATATACTCGTCCTTGTCATGGGCCCATGCGCCCTGGCAGGCAATGACACACAATAATAAAGCAAAAAATTTCTTCATGGCGCAAAATTACAAAAAAAACAATAAATAGCGCCACGCAAGTCCACAAATATCTTGACCTTAACTCTAAAAGACGAAAGCCAAAAGCATTAAAATGGTGAATATTAGCATATTGCACGCAGTCTCCCCCAACAGCGGGTTGAGAGCGGCACCCGTGCGCCGGCCCAGTTTCAGCCAAGTGATGACATGCATCACAAGGTATATCAATGGAATTAAATAGGTCAGCTGCGACAAACTTCCGTTGATATAAATCATGAGCCACAACGGTGAGAGCATCGCAATAGCCATAAAACCGTTGAAAAGATAGGCTGCTGCGGCAAGCCTGCGCCCAAAGATAACCACCGCAGTGTTCTTGCCAACTTGGGCATCGTCGTCCATGTCGCGATAATTATTGATGAGCAAGACGTTGACACCCATAAAGCCAATTGTCATTCCTCCGAGCACCGCAAGGGCATCCCATCTCCCCGCAATCACATAATAACCGAAAACCACTGGCACCAAGCCATAGAACAAGAAAACTGTGAGTTCGCCCAGCCCATGATAGGACAAGGGGTAAGGTCCTGCACTGTAGGCTATGGCGAAAGCCGCAATCACGATACCCACGGGAATCATCTGCCATCCGCCGAATGGGATGAGTCCGCAACCCACCAAGCACGCTACGGCAAGAGTTATATAGGTGACATTGCGCAGGGTCTTGGGCTTGATGTCACCCTCGGTCACACCACGCCGTGGCCCAACTCTTCCTTTCTTGTCGGCTCCATGGCGGAAGTCGTAATATTCGTTGGCGAAATTAGACACCACTTGCGCCAAGACTGCAAACACCAAGCACAGCACAGCAGGAATCCAGCGTAAATGGTTCTGCCACACCGCGATACCGATAGCCATCAGCACTCCACTCACCGACACCGGCAGCGAACGCAACCTCACAGCCTCAATCCAAACCTTCACTCGATTATTCATAGACTTAATTATTAATGCTTATTAAATGCGGAATGCAAAATTAAGAATGCAGAATGCAGAATGCAGAATGCGGAATCTCTCACTCGCATCTCTCACTCGCATCTCTCACTCGCATCTCTCACTCGCATCTCTCACTCGCATCTCTCACTCGCACCTCTCACACTCTCCCCTCTCACTCTCCCCTCTCACTCTTAAAACGGCGGTGCCTCCTCGTTACTGTCGCGCTGGAAGTCATAGTTGCCGGGCGGCGGAGCGAGTTCGGGTGAAGGAGGTGGCAGATTGTCAAACTCTGGCATTCCCGTGCTCTCCCTGTTCATCTTCGACTCATAGACCTGCTCGGTGGGGGCATTGGGCGAGTCGAGAGAGTCGTTCCAGTTGTCGAAACGTGCAAACTTGGAAATGAATTTCATCTTCACCGTTCCCACAGCACCACTACGGTGCTTAGCGATGATGAACTCGGCGAGTCCCCTAATGTCGTTGCCCTCACTGTCTTCACTCGACTTGGTATAATATTCCGGTCGGTGGATGAAGCACACAATATCGGCATCTTGCTCTATGGCACCACTCTCACGCAGGTCGCTCAGCTGTGGACGCTTGCCGTTGCGGTCGTCGCCACGTTGCTCAACACTGCGGTTGAGCTGTGAAAGAGCGATGATGGGAATGTCGAGCTCCTTGGCCAGCTGCTTGAGCGAGCGTGAGATGGTGCTCACCTCCTGCTCACGGCTTCCAAACCTCATTCCCGTTGCGTTCATCAACTGTAGATAGTCGATGATTATCATCTTTATTCCATGTTCACGCACAAGCCTCCGAGCCTTGGTTCTGAGCTCAAAGATTGACAATGACGGAGTGTCGTCGACATAAATAGGTGCTGTGTACAATTTTTTCACCCTCGACATGAGCACATCCCACTCCTGCTCACTGAGCTGCCCGCTCTTGATCTGGTCGCCTCTAATCTCGCACACATTGCTGATGAGGCGGTTCACCAGCTGAATATTCGACATCTCGAGCGAGAAAATCGCGATGGGCGTGTTGAGGTCAACCGCCATGTTCTTAGCCATCGACAGCACGAGTGCCGTTTTTCCCATCGCAGGCCTTGCAGCGATGATGATGAGGTCGCTGTTCTGCCACCCCGAGGTGACCTTGTCCAGGTCGTTATAGCCAGTTCCCAATCCGCTCAATCCACTCTTGCGGTTACTTGCCTCCTGAATCTTGTTGATAGCCTCGCTGATGATGGGGTCGATTTGCACCACATCGCGCTTGAGTGTATTCTTCGACAAGTCGAAGAGTTTTCCCTCGGCCTCCTGCATGAGGTCATAGACATCGATCGAGTCGTCGAAGGCAAGTGTCGAAATGTTAGAGCTGAAGCTGATGAGCTCGCGGGCAAGATATTTCTGAGCCACAATGCGGGCATGATATTCAATGTTGGCAGCACTCGACACACGTCCCGTGAGGTCCGAGATCCTCACCGCTCCGCCTGCTTCTTCGAGATTGCCGTCGTTGCGCAACTGCTCAGTGACAGTGAGCATGTCGATAGGCCTCTGCTTTATACCGAGCGACACGATAGCCTGATATATGAGCTGATTGGCATGCTCATAGAAACATTCGGGCTTGAGCAGGTCGCTAACTATAGAATAAGCGTCTTTTTCAAGCATTAGCGCACCCAGCACAGCCTCTTCGATGGCGACATCTTGTGGCTGTTTTTTTCCGAGCTCACTCATTATCTCGCTCTCGTGCTGAGGTTTATTGCGATTGTAGTTACGTTTCTTTGAAGTCTTTCCTGTCTCAAATTCCATGATTCAAAGTGTTTTTTCTGTTTGCGACTGCAAAGATAGGCCAACAATCACGACCCACAAAAAAATCAACACTTTCTTTTATTAACAAGATGTTAACATCGCCAAGAACCAATTTTGCGTGTGTTTTTTATAAAAAATCTACTTTTTCGTTTAAATATAGATGAATTTTAAATAATTATTAGTATATTTGCAAATTAATTAAACTATTGACCTACCAAAACCACTATAAATAAAATTAATACTAACACAAAAAATCAGTTTTTTTATGAAGAAATTGTACCTATTGCTTGCTGTTGCGCTCATAGCCAGCGTGGCAACAGCTAAGGTTGATTACAACCAAAAGTATTCAAACATGAAAAACGACCGCCCAGTAATGGCTTCAATGCCCGATGGGAAGGCGATAGTAACAACTGAGACGGCAGCCCCCGACAACATGCCGCTGCAGCTCAAGGCTCAACCTGTGGAGGGCGAGACCTACTATTATCGTCCTCACGGCTCGTTCTATGTGGGTTATAACCCAATGGTGTCGCGCGTGTATTATTCTCCATACCTGTACATGCCCAACTTCCGCGATGTGACCTTCCTGGGCACCAAGGTTGCCGACTGGTCTTATCAAAAGTGGGACCGCACAGTTAGCGGCCGCCCATGGATTACGGTAGAAGACCAGCAAAACCTCACACTCAACTTCGTCACCGAGACCGACTCGGTACCCTACATCTACGACAATAGTGGTGAGTTCTGCTTGATTGGCCACAACTCGAGTGATGAGGAAGTGCCTATCACACTTTATGCCCACCACGACATAGCCACCCGCTTGGCTAGTAACACTAATGGTTCTGAGGGCTGGTTTGCTTCTCCAAAATATTGGGCTTCACGTGACCGCGACTTGAATTACTCAGGTATTACTCGCTATCTCACTGGAGCTCTCGACAGCGACGGTGGAGGCACTGCCTTCTGGTTTGGCAAGAACTACAGTGGCTGGAACGCTTGCGCCATCTACTGCGAGAAACCCGAAAATCCCTATGTGCTGCGTGGTGCCGCTATCCGTTATGCTTTCTACATGAGCACCGAGCCCGTTGAGCTCACTTTGCGCATCTATAAAGTGGGAGCTCATGAGCCCCGCGAGATGAGCTTTGGCGAGATGATTGCCGAGGCAAAAGCCACCCTTCCCGCTTCGGTAGGCGAGGAGACTTCGGGCGGCTTGTATTTCACCTTCACCGAGGTTGACGAGGAGTATGGTCTCATTTCGGAGATTACTCCCGAGATCGACGACGAGATTTATGTAGTGCTCAGTGGCTACGACAACGACGCCATCCAAAGATTCGCCGTGCCTCTGTGTGCCGACGTTTGGGATGAGGGAATCGGCGAGACAGGTTACAACATCCAGCTTGATGACGAGGGCAACATTGGCACTGCCCGCAGTTTGAATGCCATGTTCAGCGGCTTCAAGGGCTACAGTGCTCCTGGCATCTTCCTCGATGTGACCTATCCATTCCTTATCAACAATTATACCAACGACCCAAGTGAGCGCCGTTATGACGCTGCCGGCAACTTGACCTACGACGGCACCGAGGACTTGTTCTATGGTAGCAACTTCTCGGCTTACACTACCGAGCCCTCTGAGATGTGGGACATCACCCTTGCCGATGGTTCTGATATTCCCGAGTGGCTCACCCTCACTCCAGTAGATGAGTATGAGAATGGCGAGTTCACTGGCGAGGTGAACGTGGGCATCGAGGTTGCTCCACTGCCCGACGGCATGGAGGGACGCAAGGCTGTGGTTCGCTTCCGCATCCCAGGCCACTATCACGACTTGACCATCATCCAAGGTGAAGTTGTCGAAGTTCCAAGCGAGTTCTATCTGGTGGGAACATTCAACGGCTGGAACCAGAACGAGGATGGCGGCCGCTTAGTATTCACCGAAACCGAAGAAGAAGGCGTTTATGAGGCTCAAGGCGATCTCGAGGCTGGCGCCGAGTTCAAGGTTATCACACCCAACGGCGATGGATGGACCTGGTATGGTGGCGTTGACGAGAACAATGTTGGTTACTTCTTGATCAACAACGACCTGCTCAACGTGCCTTTGGCAATGATTGACGGTTCGAACTTCCGCATGGAGAACGGTGGCAACTTCACCTTCACTATCAACGCTAATGACATGACCCTCACTGTTGTGGCCAACAGCGCCCCATCTGTTCCTGGCGACGTGAACGGTGACGGAACTGTTACTGCAGCCGACGTGACCTTACTCTACAACATACTCCTTAACGATGACTGGACTGGCGTGGTTAATGCCGACCAGAACAACGACGGAAACATCACAGCAGGCGACGTGACCGCAGTTTATAACATACTGCTTGGAAACTGATTTCTTGACCTATTTTAGAATATAGGAGAGGATTAGAAGATAACGCTAATCTTCTCCTTTTTTCATTATTCAACCATTGCCCCATTCATTTTAAACTATCACACATGAATATAGTCATAGAATAGTAAAATAAAGCTGACGTTAACACGTTATTATATATAGACCTCGGCAACTGCCGACGTCGCAAAGAACCTGAGAAAACTAACCAACACACAATATAATATGCCGAAATCACTATCAAAAATCATCCTACTGCTAACGATTATGGGAATGATCTCATTTAATGTTTTTGCCGACGATGAGCCCGACTTTGACTACCCCGTGCAGGTGAGCAAGGACGCACTTGCACAACTCAAGAAAGCTCAGAAGAGCGGCAACGGTCAAATGATGGTCGACGCTCTGGTCAGGTTCTCCATCGCCAAGAGCAAGATCTCGCAAGAGTCGATGGACACCATCATCATGCAAATCGAAGATGTAAAAAAGAAAGAACGCCGTGCCGACTTCAAGGCACTTCTCAACTTCCTGGAAGCCACCATCTTCAGAAGCTACGGCAGTGCCTATCATGTCTATGGGCGCAACAATCCCCAGGAAGAACCCATGCCCACCGACTACAGCGAGTGGGACAGCAACCAGTTCAACAAGAAAGTGGCCGAGCTCATCCATGCCGCCCTTGCCGACGAGGAAGCTCTCTTGCAATGCCCAATAGGCAATTACAGCCAGATTTTCATCGAGGGTGACCCCATGGGAGCCACCTACGTGCCCACACTGTTTCAAGCCCTGTGCATGCACAGCTGCGCCATCGCCGGCGACCAAGCTCTCGAAAAAGAGCTGGAACATCGCTGGCTCAACTCATGCCGGGAAGGCTCACCCGAATGGATGTATGCCGCCACCGAGACCGATGCCCTGCACGACTACTTCGCCCAGTACGAGAAATACAAAGACAACGAGCACAGCGCCCTGCTGCTGCTCGAAACGAGCGCAAGTGAGCACTATATCGATTACAAGGAATATGTGAACCGCTTCCCCGACTCGTTCTACACCCCCGACGTGCTGAACAAGATCTACAACGTCGAAACCCAAAGCGTGAGCCTGAACTACAGCAGGCATCTTTCCACCACCGACTCGATACCGCTGTGTGGCTATTTCAACAATGTCAACTACGCCCAAGCAAGAGTGTATCGTTTCCCCGACAACCTACTCCATGCAATAGAAAATGGAAGCGTCAAGAAAATTGAACTCAAAGATCTTGAGTTTGTGCGCACCCATCAGCTCCACTGCCCCGGTGTGGTGCCATTCTACACACGCGTCGACGAGGTGTTGCCACCGCTGTCCTACGGCACCTATGTAATAGTGGGTGCATTTACTAACAGCGAGGGACAAGAGTGCATCGACACCGACATCAGGAGCTACAATACCATCGCAGTACACAACCTCACCATGTTCAATGCCGGTGGTGTAGACTTCCCCGACAGGGTGTTCACCGTCGACACCCGCAATGGCGCCCCTCAAGCAGGAGTGAACATCGACATCGTGAGCTATGCCGGTCAAGGTAGCAGTTTCCCCTCGCAATGGGTTTCCACCAACGACGGCAGCGTCCTGCTTCCCGCCGACCGCAACTACTACAGCCATGAGGCCCGCGCCCGTCGTGGCGACGACAAGTACACTCCAGCTCTCAGCATCCATCCCTTCGTAGGCAGCGAGGCCTCCAGCCGCGTCTCGGCACAAGTGTTTACCGACCTCAACATCTACCGTCCAGGCGAAACGTTGAAGTTTGCCGCTATTGTGCACATTATAACCAGTGAGGTCATGCGCCCCATCGAGGGGAGGAAAGTGAGAGTAATACTTCGCGACCCCAACCATCAACCGGTTGACACCATCGACACCGAAAGCGATGCCTACGGACGCATCCAAGGCGAATTTCCAATCCCCACCGACCGCATGAACGGGAGGTTCACACTTCAAATCCTCTCTGGAGACCGCTACAACGAGTACCTTGCAGCACACGATGTGAACGTGAGCGAGTATAAGACTCCAACGTTCACCGTCTCGTTCCCCGATGTGCCACAGGTGTTCACTAAAAACCAACCTGTCAAAATTACTGGAAAGGCATTGACCTACAGTGGCGTTCCTGTGCCCAACGCACAAGTGAAGCTGCGCATGTATCGCAACGAGTGGAGCTGGTGGTGGCGGTGGTCCACCAACCACGGCGAGAATGTCATGGACACCGTTCTCACCACCAACGAGAAGGGCGAGTTCAGCATCGAACTTCCAGCATCGAGTTTCAAGGAAAATCAAGCCAAGTACTACCATTACAACTATGTGCTCGAGGCTCAGTGCACCAACGATGCCGGCGAGTCGCAAGAGGCGAGCCATTGCTTCATCATTGGCGGTCGCCGAGGAGTAGAACTGGCTGGCAGTACCCATTTCAACAATGTGGCGCCATTTAAGCTGCCTCTTGAGTTCCATACCACCGACGAGAACGAAAAGAGCGTGGATTGCTACTACAAAATCGAAGACGACGATGAGAATGTAGTCATGTCGGGCACTATCAACAGCGCCAGTCCAATGGTAGACCTGACCAGTCTTCCATCGGGCGTGTACAAAGTCACTGTCAACATGCTGGGCGACAGCGAGACCACAAGCGGCTATGTAACCCTTTACCGCAAGGGCGAGAAGACAAGTCCCGTCAAGGATTCTCCCCTTTGGCTTCCCAGCGATGGTCGCAGCGTCGACGACAAGAATGTGGCACACATAACAATAGGTTGCGCTCCTGCCGAGTCTAATATCTATTACATCGCCACATCACGCGACAAGGTAGAGAAACAAGGCTGGGTGAAAATGCGTCAAGGCATCAACGACTTCACCATTGCTTTGCCTAATACTCCCGGCGGTTATCTCGACATTAAGTTCTTCAGTGTTGCTGGTGGCGTGGTATATCAGAACACAGTCCACATGAATAGCAATGTGAAGGCCAAGGCTCTTAAAGTCAAGGTCAACACCTTCCGCAACAAGCTCATGTCGGGCGAGCACGAGAGATGGTCGCTTACCCTCGTTGACGAGAACGACAAACCACAAGCGGGTGCCATGCTTCTGGAAATGATAGACAAGGCTATCAACGACATCAGCTCCAACACGTGGTATTTCCAACCATCTCTATACTCAAAGCATGTAGTGACGTTCAATGCCAACTCACTGGGCGGATCAATCTATAACAAGCCCAGCTGGAGCCACAAAAGCCTGAGCACCAATTCGGCATCGATAGCCCAGTTCAACACCTATGACGAGATGTTCTTTGAAAACTACTCTATGTACATGTTGGGTGGCTCACCAAGCATGATGATGTATGAGAGTGCATTATCCGACAGCCGAGCTATGCCAGCCGCCATGCCTATGGCAAAGGCTGCGCGTGCCAATGGAGTAGCCGTTGAAGCAGAAGGCATGGTATTGGATGAAGTAGCTGTGGCCGAGAGTGCCGAGAAACCTTTGCAAGTTGACGAGGCGGCACTCGAGAAGGTGCAGTTGCGTGAGAGCGACGTGAAGGTGGCTCTGTGGCAGCCCATGCTCGTGAGCGATGCACAAGGCAACGTGAGCCTGGAGTTTGACGCACCCAATTTCAACACAACTTGGTTGCTACAGGCTATAGCCTACAACAACGCCCTCAACACCGACAAACTGCAACGAGAAGTGGTCACCAACAAGCCAGTGATGGTGAAATCGAGCCTTCCACGCTTCTTGCGTCAAGGCGACAGTGCCCAACTGGCTGCGAGCTTGCAGAACAGCACCGAGAGCGCTCTCGACTGCGATGCGGTCATCGAGCTCTTCAATCCTCGCACCAACGAGATTATTGAGCGCCGCACATTCAACGAGACAATCGCTCCTACGGGCACCAACACCCTCAGAATCGACTGGAATGTTCCCGACACAATACCATTTGTGGGATTCAGAGTGAAGGCCTCGACAGGCAACTTTGGCGATGGCGAACAAGTGATGGTACCAGTGCTGCCAGCCATCTCGCCAGTGATTGAGACTAAGCCGTTCTACATCGATGCCGCCACCCCATCATTCAGCACCCAGCTGCCACAGCTGAGCAATGACGCCCGCGTGACCTTGGAGTATTGCGACAATCCCGTGTGGTACTGCGTTCAAGCTCTGCCCACGATTTTCAGCGACAACTACAACATTGCCACAACTCTTGCCCACAGCCTCTTTGCCGAGACCTTGGCACAAGGCATCGCCAAGTCGCAGCCCGAAATCAAGGAGGCGGTTGAATACTGGAAGGCCAACGAGCAAGACTCAACGCTTGTTTCGATGCTTGCACGCAACAGCGACCTCAAGATTGGCACATTGCTCGCTTCGCCCTGGGTTCGCGAGGCCGACAAGCAGACGCTGCGCATGTCTCGCCTCAGCGAGCTCTTCGACGAGGACTTGATGGCAGCCGAGCACAAGCGCATTATCGAATCTCTGGAGCGCCTGCAGATGCCCGACGGTGGATTCCCATGGTATCGTCATCCAGGCTGCCAGTCATCGCTCTACACCACCCAGGAGGTTCTCGAAATCATCGGCGAGCTGCGTCATTTGGGTTATCTCAAGGACGACGAAGCCGTGAACAACATGATCCGTCGCGCAATAATCTACTTTGACAAAGAGTACCTGATTCGTTATAAGACTCAACTCAAGTACGACAAGAACAACCACAGCGGCTTCAGCGACTATGTCTATGTGCGCACACTCTTCCCCGAGATTCCTGTCACCGGCGACAATGAGAAGATGCTCAAGAACTGCCTCAAAGCGATGACCAAGGACTGGAAAGGCACAAGCTTGGGTAACAAGGCGTTCTATGCCATCACCCTGAACCGCAACGGTTATCCCAAGGTTGCCAAAGCCATTGTGGAGTCTATTCGTCAGTTTGCCCTCACCAAGCCCGAGACCGGCATGTACTGGGACAACGTACAGGCAGGATGGCGTTATCTCGACAAGGTTGCAGTCACCGCTACCATCCTCGAGGCCATGAACGAAGTAGACCCACGCACCGCCGAGATTGACCAGGTGCGCAAATGGATGCTGCTGATGAAGCAGACCAACGATTGGGGTTCGAGCAGTCTTGCCGCCGATGCCGTCTACAGCCTTCTCTCTACCGGCAGCCAGTGGCTTGGACGAGGCGATGCTCCCGCAATCACCATCGACGGCAACCCACTGGAGTTTGACAAGGTTGATGCTTTCTTGGGCTACTGCCGCAAGGAGATTCCCGCCACGTCGCTTGCCACTCTCAACATCGAGCGCAATGGAGCCAGCCCGGCATGGGGAGCCATCTACAGCCAGTTCAAGGCCGAGATGAGCGACATCGCCGAGGTGAGCATCTACGACCTCTCTATTCACAAGGAGTTCTATGTCTACCAAACCGACGGCTCGCTCAAGAAAGTCGACAACTTCAAAGTGGGCGACAAGGTTCAGGTGCGCACAATCATCAAGAACGCCAAGGATCTTGATTTCGTTACAGTGAAAGACGAGCGAGGCTCCTGCTTCGAGCCAGTTGACAAGCTCTCGGGCTACCGCTATGCCGACCACAGCTACTACTATCTTGAAATCAAGGACAGCGAGACCAACATCTTCTTCACCAGCCTTGAAAAGGGTACGCATGTGATAAGCTATGACGTATATGTTACAGCACCTGGCCAGTACAGTGTGGGTATCGCCACTGCACAATGCCAATACGCGCCACAAATCACCGCCCACAGTGCCGGCTCAACAGCAACAGTTGAACCCTGAACCCACTAAAGACAATCAACAATTAATAATGGGGATGAGAGCCATGTGTTCTCATCCTCTGTTTTTTTAAAAATATCAGCTATAACAGATTGATAATATAATAGTTCCTGTTTTCGTCACATTTTTTAGACTACTTTTTAATGGTTTGAATTCCAGCAGATTGTAAATGAAAATTTGGAAAATTGGGTGTCCTGTGCTAAATTTGCACTATG
>CAMVKS010000028.1 GCA_947167995.1 uncultured Prevotellaceae bacterium | reverse complement strand
TTAATAATAAAAAACTTATATAATAGTTTAAGAAAAATAACGCATCAATAAAGATTTACAATTAAAAGATTAAAAACATGAACTACAATTCAATTTTGAAAGGACAAAGAGCTGTCAAGAACTATGAAGGTGCTCAGGCTTGGGCACTTAGTGACGAACTTGAGCTCTACAGTGCTGTGGTGACTGCTTCCCTGAGCGATTCTTTCTATGAGAAGCAGGATGAGCGAGTAGAGCGCATCTGCAACCTGGTATCGAAGGTGAATCCAGAGTTTGTGGCAAAGTTGGCGGTCTACGCTCGCAACGAGATGCACCTGCGCAGCATTCCATTGCTGCTTGTAGTAGAGCTTGCAAAGGTGCATAGCGGTGACGACTTGGTGTCTCGTACCGTTGACAAGGTTGTTCAGCGTGCCGACGAGATTATGGAACTCCTGATGTGCTACCAGTGGCGTAATCCAAGCGGAGACTCGATCAAGAAGCTCAAGAGCTTGTCGAAACAGATTAGCAAAGGACTTAAGAGTGCTTTCAACCGCTTTGACGAATATCAGTTTGCTAAGTACAACCGTAGCAACCTTGACGTGAAGTTGCGTGACGCTTTGTTCATTGTTCACCCAAAGGCGAAGGACGAAGCTCAGCAGGCAATCTTCGACAAGATTGCTAATGATACCCTCGAGACTCCTTACACCTGGGAGGTGGAGTTCTCGGCACTTGGCCAGAAGAACTTCAAGAATGAAGCTGCAAAGCAGCGTGCTTTTGCCCGCAAGTGGGAAGAGCTTATCGCCAGCGAGAGGGTGGGCTACATGGCATTGATGCGTAACCTGCGCAACATGCTTGAGGCCGATGTGGATATTCGTAGCCTTGACGCTGTGTGCGCTCGCTTGAGCGACCCAGTTCAGGTTGCCAAGTCAAAGCAGTTGCCATTCCGCTACCTGTCGGCTTACCGCGAGATGGAGAAGATTAACCATGTGGGTGTGAAGACTGTGATGAATGCCCTTGAAGAGGCCGTTAAGGCTTCGGCTGTCAACATCACCGGCTTCGGCGATAGAACCCGTGTGCTTATTGCAAGCGACGTGAGCGGTTCGATGATGTATCCAATCAGCCAGCGCAGCAGCGTTGAACAATATGATGTCGGTCTGTTGCTGTCGATGATTTTCCGTTACTCTTGCAAGCAGGTTGTAAGCGGTATCTTCGGCGACCGTTGGGAGGCAGTGAACTTCCCAGGCAACGATATCCTTTACGCTACAAGCCGTCTTCGCAACATGGAAGGCCGTGTTGGTTACAGCACTAACGGCTACAAGGTGATTGACTGGCTTGTAGACAACCGCATTGTCATGGACAAGGTGCTGATGTTTACCGACTGCCAGTTGTGGAACAGCCGTAGCAACGGCGCTTCGTTTGAGAAGTCATGGAAGGTCTACAAGAAGATGGCTCCACATGCCAAGCTTTATCTCTTCGACCTTGCCGGCTACGGTAACACTCCAATCAGTGTTATGAACGACGATGTTTATTTCATCGCTGGCTGGAGCGACCGAATCTTCGATGTGCTTGACGCACTCGAGAATGGCTCCACAGCTTTGGATGTAATCATGAAAATGAAACTTTAGTACTATTTCTTACCCTATAATTGAAGCAGGCGCAAGACCCTAAGTTGGTTCTGTCGCCTGCTTCTTTCCATTCTTAATGTTTACATTTCTGTGAAAAAAACAATCATCGGCCACGCTCTTGTGGTCGATGATTTCAATTCAGTGTCTCGTGAGGACTGAGCCTCAGTGAGTTGATGTCTTAGTTTTCTTCGCTTTGTTGGGGAGCTGCCACTACATTGATATAAGTGTGACCTGCTCTGTGCTGGAACTCTACGGTTCCGTCAACGAGGGCATACAAGGTGTGATCCTTGCCCATGCCTACGTTAGCGCCTGGACGGTGTACTGTACCGCGCTGACGGCGGATGATGTTACCGGCCTTTGCGAATTGCCCACCAAAAAGTTTCACTCCGAGTCGCTTGCTGTGCGACTCACGTCCGTTCTTCGAACTACCTACACCTTTTTTATGTGCCATAATGAAATCAATTTTTTAGGGGTTAAGCAATTACATCTTTAATCACGAGCTCGGTGAAGTACTGGCGGTGACCGTTCAAGCGGCGATAGCCTTTGCGGCGTTTCTTCTTGAAGACAATCACATGCTCACCCTTTACGAGGGGCTGCTTAACTTCACACACTACTTTTGCACCTTCAACGGTAGGTGCGCCAACTGTGATGGCACCGTCGGCATCTACGAGGAGGACCTTGCTGAATTCTACTGCATCGCCCTCGTTCTTCTCGTCGCCGAGATAGTGAACAAACAACTTCTTGCCGGCTTCGGCTTTGAACTGTTGTCCCTGAATTTCTACAATTGCGTACATCTAAATAATTGTATTACAAGTTATACCGTACGGCGGCCTCAATCTCGTGAGGCACTTAGTCGAGCCTTTCGGAAAATCGGTGCAAAAGTACTACAAAGTTTTGAGAACACCAAAACTATTGATGAAAAATATTTATAAAATTGTTTTTTTGATTCTTTTCTGCCTTACGACCCTCGGCCTCATGGGTTTGAATAAGGAAAGCTCTTTGGCTCTGAATAGGTTGTTGGGTTTACTCGAGTTGGGCTGCGGCAAGGGTGAAAAGGGAGATTTTAATGCCAGGAATGGCGTCTTTCAGTGCCGTAGCACAGGCGAGCAACGTGGAACCGGTTGTGACCACATCATCCACGATGAGAACGTGTTTGCCAGTGAGTTCCACGCAATAGCGTTTGCTGGCACCATACATTCCCTGGGTGCTCTTCAGGCGTTCGGCTGCGTCTTTGTGGGTTTGTGTCGAGTGTTCGTGAAGGGCTTTCAGCGCCTTTATCACAGGCAGCCCGGTGGCATTAGCGATGCCTTGTGCCAAATACTGGCTCTGGTTGAAGCCGCGGCTGGCAAGCTTGGTGTAGTGCAGCGGCACGGGTATGATAAAATCTATGCCGTCAAAGAAATGGCTGCCTTTCATGTCACGTGCTGCGCGCTCGGCGAGCCAGCGACCCAAGGTGGGCATGTTGCGGTACTTCATGTCGTGGAGTATCGAGGCGTAGGGGTCGCCTTTCTGGTAGAAGAAATAGCTGGCGCAGCGTTCCACAGGCACTTTCCCTGCCATAAGCTGCTCAAATGGGTTGAAGTCGATGTCCTCGTATCGGGTGCGCGGGATGTTCATCAGGCACTTGCGGCAGATGAATTTCTCGTCGAGAGCGAGAGGCTTGTCGCACACCGAGCAGGTGCGGGGCATGAACACACCGGCGGCACTGGTTATGAGGTCTTTAATCTTCATCGCCATGAGGTGTTAGACGTGAAACTGCAGGGAAGATGAGGTTGGACTCAAAGCCTCGTGAGGCGGCAAAGCGCAGCAGTGAGGCACGTTTCGCTTCATCGCTCTTGGCACTCAATGTTTTGGCTTTGGCAGCGAGAGCTTCGTTGAGGATGTTGACGTATTGTTCTTCGTCAATCTGTGCGAGGGCCGCATCGATAAACTCCTGCTCGATGCCCTTGCCCTTGAGCATGAAGGCGATCTTGATGCGTCCCCAGCCGTTGAAGCGCAGCTTGTCGCGGCAGTAGGCGCGGGCATAGCGCTCGTTATCGAGGTAGCGCTCTTGTTTGAGACGAGAGATTATGACATCGGCATCACCTGGTGCGATGCCCCAGTCACGCAACTTCTTGCGCAGGTCGCCCTCGGCCTGCTCGCATCGTGCACACAGCGTGGCGAGCCTCAAGAAAGCGTTGTCGGGAGTTATGGGTTTGCGTGGCATGGTTCAAATAGTTGTTAAAGCAAAAATAGTGCTTTTTATGATAAAATCCAAAAAACTTATGGTTTTTGTGGAATTGATTCCATAAAAATCGTGTTTTTTTTGGATTTTAACACTCCGCTTTCAGTAGGTCTTCGACGCTTTGCTGGCAATCGTGGGGGAGGCACCAGGTGATGGAGTTGTCGCGCTGGAGCCAGCGCAGTTGTTTCTTGGCATAGAGGCGGGTGTTCTTCTTTATGCGCTCGATGGCGGTGTGGCGGTCCATAGTGCCGTCAAACCAAGCAAACATTTCTTTGTAACCCACGGTGTTGAGCGAGTTGAGGTGTCGCAGGTTAAAGACGCTGCGGGCTTCTTCTTCGAGACCTTGCTCAATCATGGCGTCGACTCGGCGATTGATGCGGTCAAAGAGCAGTTCACGCTCCACGTTGAGACCCACCTTGATTATGTTGAAAGGGCGTTGTTTTGCCTTGCCGGTGCGCAGGGTGGAGTAGGGCACGCCAGCCTGACGGCACACCTCGACAGCATGGAGCACTCGACGATGGTTTTGCTTGTCTACTTGGGAAAAATATTCAGGATCAAGGCGTTCGAGCTCGGCCAACAGCGACTCCAAGCCTTGCTCGCGCCACTGCTGCTTGACGGCGGTGCGCACTTCGGGACTTATGTCGGGTATCTCGTCGATGCCGTTGCACACTGCGTCGACATACATCATTGAGCCTCCGCACATTACCGCACAGTTTGCACGCTTAAAGAGCGATGGCAGCAGAGCCATTACATCGGTCTCAAACTGCGCAGCGCTGTAATACTCGTCAAGCTCCTTGAACTGCACAAAGTGGTGCCGCACAAGTGCCTGCTCTTCGGGAGTTGGCGCCGCTGTGCCTATTGGTATGCCACGGAACACCTGCCGCGAGTCGGCATTAATTATATCGCATCCCAAGTGCTGAGCCACCTCGATGGCCGCCGCAGTCTTTCCCACCCCCGTGGAACCAGTAATTACTATTAACGTGTTGCCTTGCATCAAGAGTTAAAACGGTGTGATATGCCCTTCTTAATAGTGCAAAAATAATCATCTTTTTACACTTTTCCAACCAGTTTATAGATGTTTTTTTGTATTTTTCCAACAATTTTGTTTTCTATCAGTCTTCCATCTTATAAATAACTGACGGAATAAGTCACCTTTTTTGAGGGTTAAAAAAACAGAATAAGTCACCTTTTTTGAGGGCTAAAAAACGGAATAAGTCACCTTTTTTATGTCAAAAAAGTGGAATAAGTCACTTTTTTCTTGCTTATATCACTAAATATCTGTAACTTTGCATGCAAACGATAAAAATGTTGTTATGTTAGAAAGAAAATTTGCAACCTATATCGAGAACTTTCTCCAGAATGAGCGGAACAAGATTCTGTTAGTGAATGGCGCCAGGCAGATTGGTAAGTCTTTCATCATTCGTCATGTAGGCCAGATACTGTATAAGCATTTTGTGGAAATCAATCTTAAAGAAGACCTTGAAGGAGAGCGTATATTCTCGACAGTGAAGAGCACCAAGGATTTGTATATGGTGTTGAGCAATTTCTATAATAAGCCTCTTGGTGACAATAATGACACTTTAATTTTTCTTGATGAGATTCAAAGTTACCCTAATCTCCTCACCCTTCTAAAATTTCTTAATCAAGAAAATAAATACCGCTTTATAGCAAGTGGCTCACAACTGGGGGTGGCACTGTCACAGACGCCTTCGGTGCCTATTGGAAGCATAGAGATGGCACAGATGCACCCTCTCGATTTTGAGGAATTCTTGTGGGCTACGGGCATGGGAAAAGAATTTATTAGCAACATCAAGTCCCACTTTGTAAATCTTGAGCCTCTTGATGAAGCCATGCATGACATCATGCTAAAGAGATTTAAGTATTACCTCTTGATTGGAGGCTTGCCCGAGGCTATTAACAGATTTCTTGAAGATAGTAACATGACGCGTGTGAGAAAGGTGCACAAGGAAACATACGAGCTCTACCGCATAGACTCGTCGCAATATGACAACGAGCACAAGTTACAGATAAGACGAATTTACGATTTCATCCCAAGTACTTTAGAGAACAAGAAAACAAGAATTATTTATAAAGACATTGAAAGTAAAAAAGGTAAATATTTTGCCGACTATGCAAGCGAGTTTGAATATCTCACCAATTCTGGTATAGCTCTTGAGGTGACTGCTATCTCCAATCCTAAGTTTCCGCTTATTGAATCGGAACAGAAAAGACTAATAAAGCTCTACCTCAACGATGTGGGATTGATGACTTATTTGCTATATGGATTGAATGTTAGTGCTGTGTTGCAAGACAACAGAAGTATAAACCTTGGCAACGTGTATGAGGCAGTCGTGGCACAGGAACTGAACGCTCATGGCTTCAAGCTGCATTACTACGACAACAAAAAGCGTGGCGAGGTTGACTTCCTCATTGATGACTACAACTCGCTGCAAGTGTTGCCTATTGAAGTAAAAAGCGGTAAAGACTACACGCAGCATAGTGCATTAAGCAGTTTTGTCAATAACGCTGAGTATGGAATAAAGCGAGCTATTGTCTTCTCTAACGAGCGACTCATCTACACAAAAAAAGGGGTTACCTACATGCCCATCTATTATAGCATGTTTCTTCAGCAAGACATCAGTAGCAATTCGAATAGTGACCCAGTATTTTTGCCCAAACTCGAGAAATTATTGTAATTATTAGACAATAATCAGGAGACAATGTCGCATTAAATAATTTTTTTTAGTAACTTTGCACATTGATTCAAGCAATCTGGTAGAGACCAGCTCTTGGTTGAATATTTTTTGAAAGCGTTATGCTGATTCTTGTAATCTGAAAACCTGAGAAATTTTCACATTGAATGCAAGAGAAAAGGCACGACGGTTTCACGCTCTATAGGCGTGGACTGTCCTATATCACCTTTTTGCGTTCACGGTTTTCTCAGGACCGTCAGATTACAAAGCGTGGCATAGCAGTCTACGCTTTCTTTGTGTTATATAATGATCATCATAGGACCGCATGGTGACAAAGAATTGTGTTATGACATTTTTAGAGCACACCTACAAGAGAAGACAACGTTTTTCCACGTTGTGGACGACAGATGAGCTTGTTTGGGGAGAAATTGGGCCAAAACTGACAACAAGATGTCACGATTATGACCCACATTTTGATCAGTTGTATGCCTCATACCCAAACGCATTGCCTGAGGCCACAAAAATCATTCAAAGTCACCTTAAGTGTATTCTTTATAGGCCTTATCAGGACTTTGAAGAGTTGTATGACTTCATTGAATACTTATTGTGTAACCCCAGAATTCGTTCATTAAATGTTAAAGGAATCGGTTGGGTGGCCCTCTATGACATTGCCCTGCGTATTGGGTGCAACTTGCGTCCTCGTGTCTTGCCAGATGCGTTTGTTTATCTTGGAGCACAAAAGGTGAGAGACGCAGCCAATGTGTTAGTGTCAGGCATTGTTTCGTCGAAAAAATTCAGAGTGCCGACGAGCATTCTCGCTCCATTCTTCCCTCACTTTTCGTCGATGGAGATTGAGGATATATTGTGCGTTTATAGCTCCCGCATTGTGGCTGCTGGCATGTTTGACCTCAATTGGCTGAAAAGCTACCCATAATTCTAATAAGTTCTTATAACCAACAAAGACAAAGGAGGAAGCCGAAAATCCTGCAACAGAGTAGGCGATTTCTTATCAATTATAATTATGAAAATCAAATTATTTTCACTATTGTTCATTTTGTATACTGCTCAATTATTTGCAGCAGAAACAGTTACAATCGATGGTATCACTTACACATTAGGGAATGGAGAAAGCAGTTATTGGACAACCACCTCATTCCCAATAAATTGGGGAGGCGCAGACAATTGGGCCGTAATTACTAATTTTTCAGAGAATCTTACTGAAGCAAGCATTCCAAAATCCATTACTTATAACGGAATGGAATATTTTGTAAGATCAATTACGGTTACAAATAGGACATTAAAAAAATTGGAGATTCAAGATGGAGTTCAATTATATTGGAATGGCTTTTCTTCTGGTAGCACCATTTCTTTACTTTCATTAGAAACAATTGAATTGGGAAAAGATGTTAGAATTTTTACAACAAGTAGGGGGCGATTGGCAGGGACTGATAAAGTAAAGTCAATCTATTGTAAAGACGAAACACCGTGCATGCCTTCTCCACACAGTTCCACCGCAGATGGGCTTCACGTATATTTTGGGGATTTTTTAGGAACAACTATTTATGTTCCCAAGGGAGCTGAAAAAACGTATGGATCTACATTTGGCTGGTCCTTGTATGTCAATATTATAGGCCTTGAAGAACTGGGAAATGTTACGGAATCACATGTCACAAGTGCGAATTTTAATTTCAACCAAAAGAGTGCCATCATCGACACGCACACTGTGACGGCTTTGCCCATCGCCATTGATAACAAGAATGAAGTTTCAGCAATTGAGTTTGATATGGTGCTGCCCGCAAATGTGGAGGTGCAAGGAGAGAATCCCATCACGGGAAGTGAGCGTGGCGCTGAGATGTCGTTCAGCACTACGACAAATGAAGACGGAAGCCTGCATGTCGTGGCCACAGCGACAACAGCACTTGCGGCTGGCAAGGGCAATATTGCAACCATTGCTGTTCAGACAGCGAAAAGCGACAACTACGCAATCACGCTACGCAACGTGAAAGTTACAACCAAAACTGGCAAAGTCATATCACTTGACAATGAAGTTCTGCAGTTTGTTGCCAATCACAAGAAGGGCGACTATAACGAGGATGGCGATGTTGACATCGTTGACGCACAAAATCTGCTGGATTACGTATTAGGTATTTAATCACAACACTATGAAGATTAAAATTTTATTATTTGCTTTGTTGTTGGCATTGACAATTCAATCTATAAAAGCTACCGATCGCGTATGGATTGAAAACTTTGTCATCAAACCAGGCGAAACCAAAACGATTGAATTGCTGCTTGACAATGAGGTTGTGTATAAGTCTCTGCAATGCGACTTTGACTTGCCACAAGGGCTTAGTATTGTCAAGAACTCAAGCAATCAGCCAGCATTCAGCAGCACTGAGCGCACTGCAACTCACATTATTCGAGGCTCACAGCCCACTGGCACAGGCGAGAACCATTATCGCGTGGGATTTATCACTTTAGCTAACCCAATTGCTGCAGGTACTGGAGCTATTGCCACTTTTCAAGTCGTAGCAAGTGAAAATTTTAATGGCAAGAATGAGATTCTATTGAGTGGAATACGTGTTGGCGACGAGAATAATGTAAGTTACGGTCTTGACGATTTCACATGCTATGTCACCACTCCCATGACTCTTGCTGATATCATCGCTGAAGGTGAGGAAGGATTAACTTATGGTGTTAGTGACGAACTTAGTTGTGAATATATTTCAGCCGATGGAATGACAATCTACGCTAAGGATGACAATGGCTTTGCCCTAAAGGACACCGAGCCATATATACCAACCAACGAACAAGTGACGAACAGGAAAGTGTATGATTTGCCTGAGGAGTTCGACCAGAGCAACTGGGTAGCCATCAGGCTGACTGTTCCGCTTACCGAAGAAGAGAGGGAGGCATTTACTGGTCACAAAATAAGTGATGTGGTCGGCAAGTTGGGAAACCGTCTCAATCCTGAAATTATCGCCACCTCCAGACCAGTTCTCAGTGAAGAGGAATCGGGCTATACACCCAATCTGTATATTATTGCTAGCTTCGCCCCAAGTAACACTTGGTTTGTGATGCCTCCTAAACCAATGGAGTACATCAACATACATTGGGCAGTCTATAAGGATGGTGCATTTTACATGCCCAAGAGTGAGAACGGTGTGAATACCGAACGGCTTAACGGTGCTGTCACAGCTAAGCTTGACTTCTATGAAGGTGATCCTTTTGAGAACCATGTCATGTATGAACTCACTGGAATAGTTAAAGCTCTCAAGCCAAGAGTAGCGTCAACCAACCTAAAGGATGTAAATCCGCAAGATGGAGATGTGAGTGAATACTATGAATTCTACCCGTTATCTTCATCAACTAATGACTATATCACAGGGATAAGCAGTGTAAATGTAGGAAATGAAGACGGCACCTATTACAACCTCTTGGGTCAACCAGTGACTAATCCCACTCCTGGCATCTATATCAAGAATGGTAAAAAGGTGATTGTGAAGTAAGACACATTTAAGAATACCTTTTAATTCTCTAAAAACAAAGAAGCGCGGCTTGTTGTTAGCTGCGCTTCTTTGTGATATGTTTTGTTGTGTTTTGTTTTGTTGTGGTGTGCTATTGAGTTGGCTGTGTTTAGGCTTACTTGATGAAGCGGTTGACGAAGGTTTTCACCCGCTGGGTATATTCCCGGGTGTGGTCGGTGTAGGAGCAGGCATGCTCCGAGCCGGGTGCCACATATTTCTCCTTATAGCCCTTGCTCTTGGCGTCATAAAGTTCGTTGAGCATGCGGTAGGGCACAAAGGTGTCGGCATCGCCGTGGATAAAGAGCATGGGGAGCGTCGACTTCTTGAGTTGCTCAACTGCCGAGGCTTCGTCAAAGGACCACCCATAACACAGTTTGCACAGTGCGCTGGTGGTGTAGAGAAGAGGCGCGTCGGGGAGTGAGAACATGGTGTGTAACTGGTCGGAGAACTCGTCCCACACACTGGTGTAACCACAGTCTTCGACAAAGCATTTCACATAGCTTGGGCATTTCTCGCCACTGATGCACATTGTGGTGAAGCCGCCCATCGAGATGCCGTGAATCACCATCTGCGTCTGCGTCGAGTCGCCATGGAACTTGTCGTTGGCGACATTCATCCAGCGCATTGCGTCGAGGCGGTCGAGCCATCCCATGTCGATGTGGTCGCCGTCGCTGTCACCGTGGGCATAGCAGTGTGGCAGCAGCACATTGAAGCCCATGCGGTGATACAGATAGGCGATGTGGAACATCGACTCGGCTCGATCTTTATAGCCATGAAGGAGAACTGCGACTTTGTTGGATGGTGTGTTGGAATTAATATACATAGCATGCAATGTGCCACGTTTCTTGACAGTGATGGTAGTGTCGATAATGGCATGATGTTGCTCGAGCGAGTCGGTCCAGGTCCTGATGCTTGACGGCTCGCGCTTGAAAAACCGTTCCATGGCTTCCTTGTGGCTGCGCTTGAGTGGTGCCAAAGCAAAGTTGAGCATATAGAAACTTGCGCCAACCACAATTGCTATAGCGATTATCAGCGTTGTGGTCAACGAGACTATAATTGTTCTCTTGATAGCTTGTTTCATAACGGGCAAAGTTACACTTTTTTTCTAAAAGTGCCCGAATAATAGCAGAACTTTCTTGAAAAAGCACTATTTTTGGATAAAACAGGCTGCGTTTCGGAAATAAAAATCAAAAATTTTATTTTTCATTTTTTATTTCTCTCAACTTGCACTATTTTTGCGCTTATGAAAAAATCAATTGTTTTTATTGCCATGGCGCTGATGACCCTTGCGCCGGCAATGGCCAAAGGATTGAAGGGCAAAGTGATATATGTTAACCCTGGGCACGGAGGATGGACCATCAACGACCGTCCACATGCCACAGTCAACTATGAGGAGATGGACACCATGAGCTTCTTTGAGTCAAAGACTTGCTTGTGGAAAGGTCTTGAGCTGCGTGACCGACTGGAGGCCGCAGGAGCAACAGTGATAATGTCGCGCACTCGCAACGGCTGGGTGGCCGAAGGCGACAAGAACGCTACCGTCAACGACCGCTTCGAGACCTATTGTGACGAGAACGGCGAGCAGCAACTCATTACGCTTCAAAAGATTGCCTGCCAGGTCGACAGTATCAATCCCGACTACTTCATCGCCCTTCACAGCAATGCAACAGGCGGTGGCGATGGTAAGAAGGTGAACTATCTGCTCTACATGTACCGTGGCGAGACTGGTAACGACTATGCCAAGGGAAGCATCGAGAGGGCTCAAGTGGCGTTCCCCTACGTCTACGACAACCCTCTCACGGTGTGGACAGTGGATGAGACCGATCGATATATCGCTGGAGACCTCACATGGATGGGTGGCACACCGCCTGGAACTCCCAATGTGTTGGGCTACACCGGGTGGCTCGCTGTGCTCAAGCACAGGGTGCCAAGTTTCCTTGTCGAAGGCTCGTTCCACAGCTATCAGCCCGAGCGTCAGCGCCTCATGAACCGCGACTATTGCCGCATGGAGGGCATCAGGCACTTCCGTGGCATCAACGCATGGTTTGGCGGCAAGCCTGAGAAGCATGGCTACATTGCCGGCACCATCAAGAGCGCCGACGAGAAAGTGAATCATCCTCTCTACAACTACAAAGAAAATACCGACGACCAGTGGTTGCCCATAAACGGTGCCGTGGTCTATCTTCTCGACTCTCGCGGTGTGAGAGTGCGCCATTACATGGTCGACAACGAGTGGAACGGTTTCTTTGCCTTCTTCTATCTCAAGCCGGGAAAATACTCGCTCGTCTATGAGGCACCAGGCTATGAGACCATCACACAAGAAGTGGAGGTGAAGAAAAACGAGACCACCTACTGCATGCCCAGGTTACATCGCATCAATTAATCCTCGGGGAGAACTCAAAGAGGTGCAATAACGTTATCTTTTCATTGTTTTTTTGGCATTTTTTAAACAAAAGGTTATTTTTTTGTGTCGTTTTAACGTAGATATAAAAAATAATAACTATTTTTGCATATTATTTTTTACTGTGTTATTTAAATTCATCAAATATATTAACTTAATACTTTAAATTATGAAGAAGATTTTATTTTTGCTGTTGTTGTTAGCGTCTATGGGTATCAGTGCAAATGCCGACAATGATGTGTCTATGATTCCTGTGATGAGAAATTCTTTAGATCTTATCGATTTGATTGAAAATGACTATGGAATGGAAATCGTGCGCATCGAATATGATATTGTAAGTAGTAGCAAAGAAACTTATCGCACACTTTCTTCCGACTATGAGTATACTATTGTTGCCTTTGGTGATGACCGCATCAGCGATATCGACGTCGAGCTCTACCGTTACAATGGCAGCGACTGGGTGCTTGTGAAGAAAGATAATGATTCCAGCAGCAGGGCTGTTGTGTCTTACACTCCATCAACAACAGCAAGATTTAAAGTTGTTGTAAAAGCCTATTCTTTCAAGTCGGGTTACTCGGTTGGTCACTATGGACTGATTTTCTGCCACGACTGATAATTATTGGAGAAAAGATTTCGTCCGATAATTTACCCCCACAAGCCAAGTCTTGATGGGGGTAAATGTTGTTATATTGCGACGAAAATTGTTGGCTTAGAGCCTCTTTTTAGCTCAGTGGCTTCCTCGTTTCAAGAATTATGACTACTTTTGCAGTCGCATTTAAGAATTTTATTTTAAATAACAAACAATAATTACTTTAATATGAAACTTTTAGAAGGAAAGGTGGCTCTGATTACCGGTGCCGCACGTGGAATAGGAAAGGCTATTGCCTTGAAGTTTGCAAGCGAAGGCGCCGACATTGCTTTCACCGACCTTGTCATTGACGAAAACGGAAAACAGACCGAGCAGGAAATTGCCGCTCTGGGTGTGAAAGTTAAAGGCTATGCCAGCAATGCTGCCGACTTCACCCAGACCGAGGAAGTTGTAAAACAAATAAAAGAGGAGTTTGGAAAAATTGACATCCTTGTAAACAATGCCGGTATCACCAAGGACGGACTCATGCTTCGAATGACCGAGGCGCAGTGGGACGCCGTTATAGCTGTCAACCTCAAGAGCGCTTTCAATTTCATTCATGCACTTGTGCCTGTGATGATGCGTCAGCGCGCTGGTTCTATCATCAACATGGCATCGGTTGTTGGTGTCCATGGCAATGCCGGACAGAGCAACTATGCAGCAAGTAAGGCTGGACTCATAGCCCTCGCCAAGAGTGTGGCACAGGAGATGGGTAGCCGTGGCATCAGAGCCAATGCGATAGCTCCAGGTTTTATCGAGACTGCCATGACCCAGGCGCTGCCCGAGGAGGTTCGCAAGGAATGGACCGAGAGAATCCCATTGCGTCGCGGTGGAACAGTCGACGACATCGCCAGCGTTGCCACTTTCCTCGCCAGCGACATGTCGAGCTATGTCACCGGACAGGTAATTCAGGTAGACGGCGGCATGAACATGTAACTTACCGTATCTCAACAGGCCAACGCACCACACTCTCGCAGCGATGGTGCGTTTTTTTTGACTATTTGCACCTTTTTTGCCCCAGCATGCTTTGCGGTTCAGAAAAAAGTATTACCTTTGCAGCCACTAAAGGGGGGAGACACAACCTCTATAGAAACAACACATATTAATAATAACTCAGTGGAAAAATTTGGCTGCTTGCAACCACTAAAAAAAATGCTAAAACTGCGAATTATCCCTCAAATCTTTCACAGCTTATTTAGCGTTTTTCCACATTAAAAAAATTGGAAAAATGAACTATTTGTTTACCAGTGAATCGGTGTCGGAAGGACATCCCGACAAAGTGGCTGACCAAATCAGCGACGCACTACTCGACAATTTCCTGGCTTTTGACCCCGACAGCCGCGTGGCTTGCGAGACCCTTGTAACAACAGGACAGGTCGTCATAGCAGGAGAAGTGAAAAGCAACACCTACATCGACCTGATGGATGTCACCCGCAATGTAATCAACGAGATTGGTTACACCAAGAGTGAGTACAAGTTTGACGGCGACTCGTGCGGAGTGTTCTCGGCACTGCATGAGCAGAGCGACGACATCAACCGAGGCGTTGACCGTGACAACGAGGAGAACCAGGGTGCCGGCGATCAGGGTATGATGTTCGGCTTTGCCTGCGACGAGACTCCTAACTACATGCCTTTGACTCTTGACTTGGCGCATGCCATCCTGCGCGAACATGCCGCTTTGCGCAAGTCGTGTGTGATACCTTACCTGCGTCCCGATGCCAAGAGCCAGGTGACCGTGGAATATGACAGCGAGACCCACAAGCCGGTGCGCATCCACACTATCGTCATCAGCACTCAGCATGACGATTTTATCAAACCTCATGATGGCTTGACTCAGGAAGAGGCCGACAAGCAGATGCTTGACCGCATTTACAACGACATGAAGACGCTGCTGCTGCCTAAGGTGATTGAGAAAATGCCACAACAGGTGAGGGATCTTTTTGATGATAAGTGTATCTTGAAGGTCAATCCCACCGGCAAATTTGTCATTGGTGGGCCTCATGGCGACACAGGCCTCACAGGACGCAAAATTATTGTCGACACCTACGGAGGACGTGGTGCACACGGTGGCGGTGCCTTCAGTGGAAAAGACCCCAGCAAGGTAGACCGCAGCGCGGCCTATGCAGTAAGACACATTGCCAAGAACGCTGTCGCTGCAGGCATTGCCAGCGAGATGCTGGTGCAAGTGTCCTATGCCATTGGTGTTGCCGAGCCCGTGAGCATCTATGTCAACACCTTCGGGACAAGTCACGTGAAACAAAGCGACGCCGAGATAGCACAGATCATAGGCGAGATTTTCCCTATGACACCTTATGCTATCGAAAAACGACTCAAGCTGCGCAACCCCATCTACAAGGAGACGGCAGCCTATGGTCACATGGGTCGTACTCCCCAGGTCATCACCAAGCATTTCAAGTCGCTATATGAGGGTGACCGCACCATCGAGGTGGAGCTATTCACTTGGGAGAAACTTGACTATGTTGACACCCTTCGCAAGGCGTTCAATTTAGAGTAGTACGCAGTCAGCAACAAAATCACACCCCAAATAAAGCTCACATGGCTTTATTTGGGGTGTATTCTTTTTTATTATCGTTGCTTTGTCGGCTTGACGCGGTAATCAGTGCTTGCCTTTGCCGCAGCACTCGCCGTCGCCGTGATGGTGGTGGCCTTCACAGCCGCCTTCCTTCTTGCCGCAGCACTCGCCGTCGCCGTGATGTCCTTCACAGCCGTCCTCGCCGCAACCGCCGCAGCCACCGCCACCGCAATGGCGTGGAGGATTCTTCTCCTCCTCGGTGGCATCACGCACGTTTATCACCTTACCCACATATTTTATGGTCTCTCCAGCAAGCTGGTGGTTGAAGTCGATGGTCACCTTGTCGTCTTTGATGTCTTTCACCAGGCCTTCGATGCGCATTCCTTCAGCGGTCATCATGGGGACAAAGGCTCCAACGTACACTCGGTCGTTGTCAAACTCCCCGTCAATGACAAAAAGCTGCTTGTCGAGCTCTGTAACCATGTTGGGGTTGCGCTCGCCAAAGGCCTCGATGGGTGAGAGTATGAAATCAAATGTATCGCCCGCCTTCAGTCCTTCAAGGTGGCTTGTGAACGACTCGAGCATTCCTGGCTCATGGCCAAAAACAAAGCGGTCGGGTTTGTCTTCCTTAAACTCATAAACCATGGTGTCGCCGTCTTGATTTACAATGAAAATCTTGTAGGCTATCTCCACCATTTTTCCTGTGCTGATATTCTCCATTTTATGTTCTGATTGAATGATTATTACCTTGCAAAAGTAAGGCAATAATAGTCAATTTGCAAATAAATGGCTTGCTATGCAGGTAGAAAAAAGATTATTTAACCAATCAAGGCTCGCCACCCATTATTTGCATGGAGTGAAAAACTGTGCAGATTGCCCTCCAATAAGAGCTTATATTTTGTCGCATAAGAAAAAAATAATTACCTTTGCACTATGTCACAGTTTGCCGAAGTCATACTTCCTCTTGCGGTTCAAGGCTCTTACACCTACCGCATCCCGCAGTCGATGACTGTTGGGGCGGGTTATCGTGTGCTTGTGCCTTTCGGGCGCAAGAAATACTATACTGCGATAGTTGTGATGACCCACGATGTCGAGCCTCAGGGATACAAAGTCAAGGAAATCCTCGCCTTGCTTGACGATGGACCCATACTGAGACATCCCCAGCTCAAGTTCTGGAACTGGATTTCCGACTACTACCTGTGCACCGTGGGAGAGGTTTACAAGGCTGCTGTGCCCAGTGGACTCAAGGTTGAGAGCGAAACATTCATCAGCCCAAACCCCGACTATGAAGAACCCGCACCGGGTTCGCTCAACGACCGTGAAAAAGTCATTCTCGACTTCACAAGTCAGCGCGGAAAAGTGCAAATCGCCGAGCTCGCCAATGCCACTGGCTTCAAGAACGTGGAAGGCATTGTGAGCAGGCTGCTTGACAAGGGCGCAGTGCATGTGGCCGAGAAAGTGATGGACAACTACCGGCCAAAAACCGAGACTTGCGTGAGGCTGACCGTCGAGCGCGACGACGAGCAGGCGCTGCATAGCTTCTTCGACCGCGTGCAACGTGCCAAGAAGCAAGAGCAGCTGCTGCTGGCCTATCTTGACCTCTCGCACTGGCTGCAGCGCAGCAAGCCACTGCAAGAGGTCACTCAGGAGGAGCTCTTGAAGCGGTCGGGGTGCACACAGCCCGTGCTCGCCGCGGCACGCAAGAATGGCTTGTTTGAGATTTACAAGCGCGAAATCAACCGCTTTGAGCTGTTGGCTACGGGTCTCGTCGACATTCCCCAGCTTACACCAGTTCAGCAGGCTGCCTACTTGCAAATTCACGACTCGTTCAAGGAGAAAGACGTGACATTGCTGCATGGTGTGACATCGAGCGGAAAGACGTCGATATACATGCACCTCATCAACGATGCACTCAAGTTAGGAAAGCAGGTGCTGTACCTCGTTCCCGAGATTGCGCTCACCACGCAGCTCACACAGCGCTTGCAGCGAGTCTTCGGCGAGCGGCTGCTCATCTATCACAGCAAGTTCAGCGACAACGAGCGAGTCGACATCTGGAAAAAACTGCTCTCCTCGAGCGAGCCTTGCGTGATAATTGGCGTGCGTTCGAGTGTGTTCTTGCCCTACAGCAACTTAGGGCTCATAATCATCGACGAGGAGCACGACACCAGCTACAAGCAGCAAGACCCGGCACCACGTTACAACGGTCGCGACACTGCTATAATGCTGGCGCACATGCATGGTGCAAAAACCGTCTTAGGCTCGGCGACACCGGCCATCGACACCTATTACAAGGCATTGGCCAACCGCTATGCCCTTGTAGAGCTCAACAAGCGTTATGCCGATCTCGAAATGCCTCAAGTGATGACAATCGACCTGAAGAAGGCTTGGAAGAAGCACGAGATGAACGGCATGTTCTCTCATGAACTTGTGGCTGAGTGCCGCAAGGCTTTGGAGAATAACGAACAAGTGATTCTCTTCCAGAACAGGAGAGGATATGCCCCCATGGTGCGGTGCAAGCAGTGTGCATGGGTCCCCACCTGTGTGAACTGCGACGTGTCGCTCACCTACCACCGGCGGGTCGACACGCTCACATGTCACTACTGTGGACACACCATTACTTTGCCCACAGTGTGCCCTGCATGCGGCAATCCAAGCATCGAGGTTGTGGGCTACGGCACCGAGCGCATCGAGGACGAAATCGACCAGGTGTTCCCAGGTGAGAAAATCTCACGTATGGATCTCGACACCACACGCTCAAAGACAAGCTATGACCGCATTATCGACGACTTCTCGCAACACAAGACCAACATTCTCGTGGGAACGCAGATGGTGACCAAGGGTCTCGACTTCGACGCTGTGAGCATAGTGGGCATCCTTAATGCCGACACCATGATACATTTCCCCGACTTCCGTAGCCACGAGCGCGCCTTCAACATGCTTGAGCAGGTGGCTGGTAGGGCAGGGCGCAAGAACAAGCAAGGTAAAGTCATTATCCAGACCAGCAACCCCACTCATCCCGTGATAGAAAAAGTCACACAGCACGATTACAAGGGGTTCTACGAGCAGGAAATAGCACAGCGACAGCAGTTTGGATACCCACCGTTCACTAAGATTATAAACATCTACCTCAAGCACAAGCAGGACGATGTGGTCCTTGAGATGGCTGTGCGTTACAGCAACATGCTCAGGCAGGTCTTTGGCGGGCGGGTGTTAGGCCCCGAAGCCCCCATGGTGCCGAGGGTGCAGAACTTGTATATCAGGCAGATTGTGTTGAAGATGGAACTCACAGTCTCGATGACAAAAGTAAAGAAAATATTGCGAGACCTCTATGAGCAACTCCTCGCAGCCGACTCCCGCATGCGCTCCACAAGACTCTACTTCGACGTAGACCCAGCTTGAGAATCTAAAGCTTGTTTTTTACACGTTGCAATCTACAACTGAGGATGAGTCAAAATTCATAATTCCCCATTATGTAGGGACAACGCGTGCGTTGTCCGAAATACATGGAATTGTAGATTATGTTGTTAATTAGGGTATTATCTGTAAGCGGACATGGCACGCCATGTCCCTACATTGACCTCGAATATCAAACATTTGTATTTTGACACACCCTCCGGGGGGAGTATGACCGAAGCTGTCGCAAGTGCCTAACCTTGCTGTCATACCCCTCATTCACTTCGTTAAAGGAACAGCTATCTCCACTTTTCCCGGACACTAATGTATTTTTTCAAAAAGCACCAGCGAGGCATCATGTCATGTCTCGCTGGTGATATTCGTTTTATTAAATCTCTATCAATACTCTTCTTCGTTGAAGAAGAAGTCGTCGTCGTTGGTGGGGTAGTCGGGCCAGATGTCCTCGATCGACTCGTAGGTGTCGCCCTCGTCTTCTATTTCCTGCAGGTTTTCTATTACTTCCATGGGAGCTCCGCTGCGCATGGCATAATCAATGAGTTCATCTTTGGTTGCTGGCCATGGTGCGTCCTCAAGTTTTGTAGCTAATTCAAGTGTCCAATACATAATATTATCTTTTTGTGTTAATAAGTCGTTTTTAATAAATCAGGCGTAGCTCAGAACTCTCAAAACACGCTTTGACTTCATTCTCCTTGCATTAATCCTGAAAAATTGCGCAAAAGTACTATTATATTTCTTTTCTGCAAGCGATAAAACAAAAAAAATGATGCTATTATTGCCACGAGTCAGTTAAAAAATGTCAATCGGCTATTGATGACGCACATGCATTAAGGTGTAAAAGCTTTGCCTGGGAGTTTTTGCGACTCAAGTTTCTAAAGCAGGTAATTGCCTGGTGAGTGTTGTTTTTTAAGTTGTTAAAGGAGACTCAATAAAAAATAACCCCGAAAAGTGTTTGTCTGACTTTTGGGGGTTATTTTATTTAGAGACGCTGTCTTACCTTATTACGAGTCGGCTATTTGCCGCGATTTCGTTCGGCTTCTTTCCGCTCGCGCTCGCGTTGCTTGCGAGCCTCTTCTCGCTCTTTCTGGCGACGCTTGGCGGCCTCCTTGCGCGCCTTGGCTTCTTCTTTCTTGCGTTTTTCTTCTTCTTTGCGTTTTTGCTCACGCTCCTTGGCTCGCTGCTTGCGCTCCTGCTGACGCCGCTTGCGCTCTTCTTCCTTGGCCTTTGCCTTGTCCTTGCGTTCCTGCTCGGCGCGCTTTGCAGCCTCTTCTTTTTCTTTCTGCTTTTGCTTCTCAAGGCGTTTCCTCTCTTTCTCGGCAGCCTTTATCGAGTCTTGACGAGCTTTGTCGGCGCGCTTGATAGAGTCTTGGCGAGCTTTGTCGGCACGCTTGATAGAGTCTTGGCGAGCTTTGTCGGCACGCTTGATAGAGTCTTGACGAGCTTTCTCGGCACGCTTGGCTTCTTTCTCGGCCCGCTCGCGTGCTTTTTGGTCTTCGTCTTTCTGTTGTCTTAGGTGCCGCACGTCGTCCTTGTTGCCGCCGCCGCTTGGAGCAGCTTGAGGAGCAGCTTGAGGCGGTGCTTGTTGTGGAGCGGCTTGAGGTGGAAGTTGAGGATTGTCGACCGCTGGCTGATTGCCGGCATTTTGCTGAGCGCGAGCCTCTTCTTGTCTTCTTTCCTCTTCAAGGCGCTCTTGCTCACGTCGCTGCTGTTCCTCGCGTCGTTTGGCTTCTTCTTGCCGTTGCTTTTCTTCCTGCTGGCGTTTCTCTTCGAGTTGACGCAGTTCGGCACGACGACGTGCCTCCTCGAGCAGTTGAGGATTGCCTTGCTGCTCGGGCGTGCTCACTTGCGGTCTCTCGGCAGGAGGATTTTCGTCGTCTTGGCCTGCATCCCTGCCTTGACCTCGCTTCACCGACATGCCGGGCTTGTCTTCATTATCCCCATCTTGCTGTTCATCGTCTTGGACTTCGTCGGGAATCTGGCTTTCTATCTCTTCTTCGTTCAGCTCGTCGAGGTATCGGAAGTATTCCTCAAACGTTCGTCCCTCCCTGAGCAGCAAGTTGAAGTTGTCCTCGCTGATGATGACATAATGTGCCTGTCCGGGAATGACTTTCTCCTCGTCTTTCTCCCACACACCGCGGTAATGCTCAACCTCCGAGAAGTTGGCAAATCCCTTCACGACAATGAGTCCGAGATTGCCGAAGGTCATTGGCTCAAGCTCAAAGTCTTTTATCACAAAGGAGTTGAAGTTGTGTTTGGCAACCTCATACAGCAGCTGGTTGGGAGATACCGAGTCGGTCGAGAAGACGAGCACAAAATATTGTGGCTTGTTTCTTCCCTCGGTGAATGGGGTGAACTCCTTGCCTTCGCCACCGGCGGTGGTGTCGTTCGACAGACGTGTAGTCCAGAGCATACCTCGTGCGTTGGTCGAGCCGCCGTTGAGCTTGCGGCCCTGGTTGAGCTGCTTGACGATAGAAGATGCGGTGGGAGTGATGTCGGTCTCGGGATATCGCTCGAGCATCTCCTTGAGTGTGTTCTTGAACATGTCGTAGTTCTTCTCGGTGAGATAGGCGAGAGCGTTGATAAACATGAACTTGGGCATGATCTTAGAGAGAGGGTAGTTACGCATCATCTCAACGTAGGCAGCATGCACTGTGGCATTGTCATTGTTGAGATAGGCGGTATAGGCCTGGTCATACATCTCCTCTTGGATGAGGTTCATCCTCTTGAGGTTCTCAAGATAGTTGGGGTCTTGCATGGCCTGGCCATATTTCGAGTCGGCAAAGTCGCTCAAAATCTTCTGCCTGTAGAACTCGGCCTGGGTGAAGTCGCCGCTGCGGTAATACAGCAGATACATATTATAATAGGTGTCGAGTCGGTAGGTGTTGTCGGGATAACGCTCAAGCAGTTGCTCAAACTCGTAGGCTGCCGCTGGCAGGTCGTCGAGCTTGTCTTTGAGAATCACACCCATGTTGTAAAGACCTTCCTGAATCACATCGTTGGAAGTTTGAATCTCCTCTTCGGTCTTGGGAATCTGCTTGAGATAGTACTCTTCGTAGTGCGGGTCTTCGGCTCTTCGGGCGGCCTCTTGGTCTACCTGAGTAGTGTCGTTGCCCTGAACACCGGTGGTGTCGTTGGCTTGTGCCTGCTCGTCATTGCCGCTGTCGTCAAGCGAGAACGTGTTCTTGTTTCGCCGTCGCCAGTTATCTTCGAGCTTACGGTTGCCCCATTGCTGCTGGAAGGCTGTTTTTCCGGCATTTTTAGTGGCGGTGTTGTAGAAATACCACGAGTTGTCATTGTTGATGTTGTAGGAAGCCGGTTGTTGTGTCCCGCTCTTCAATCCAGTGCCGGCACCTTGTTGCTGAGCCATATAGGCTTCGCGGTCGGCAGCTTCTTTCTCTTCTTTTTCTTTCTTCTTGAGGTCTTCGATAATCTTTGCAATCACCTTTTTCTGTTCCTCAAGAGGCAATTGTGCCAGTTTCAAGAGCGAGTCTTGCAGGGTGACGTTGCCTGAGTACACGGCGAGCTCGTCAAGAACGTCGCTACGGCGCTTGAGCTCACGGTAGTTGGGGTAATTCTCGCTCAACAGCGGTATAGCCTCGCTATAGCATGGCTGAGCCTTTTCATACTGGTGCTGAGCAAAATAGATGCCGCCTAAGGTGATTTGGCTAATGGCTTTGTCAATACCGTTCCTGGTGCTCTTTTCTGCTGCCAGCTCATAGTTCTCGATGGCATGCACTGTGTCGCCACGGGTGAGGTAGAGGTTTCCTATGGCGTAATAAATCTGGTCAAGATAGTCCTTGTTGCGGTCATATCGTGTCATGCGCCTGAGCGCTCTCACCTCACCGTCAATGTCGGTGCCTTGGAAGACGGCACTCTGCCTGATGCGTGCATTGAACTTGGTGCGATAGGTCGCGTTGTTGCTGCTGCCTGCCCGCTTGAATGCCTCATAGGCCTTCTCTTTCTGTCCTGTCTCGTCATAGAGCTGTCCCAAGAGGAAGTTCAACCTCACCTTCTGACCACCGCTGGCACCTCTCACGGCTTTTTCCAGATAGGGTATAGCCTCGGCGTTCATTTTGCACTTGATGTAGTAATCGGCAAACGCCAGGTTGGCAAGATCTTGAAGCCTGTTGTCTTCAATCCTGTCGATGTGTATGTGTGCCAGCACATTGTCGGCCTCGGTAGTCCAGTCCATCGCACAGTAGCTCAAGGCTTCCCAAATTTGAGACTCAAGCACGAGGTCGGGCTTCCACTGGAAGTGGCGCGAGATATAATGGAACGTGGCAGCCGAGCTCAGGAAGTCGCCCTTCATATATTGTGCTTTAGCCATCAGGAACCATGCATTGTGAATGAAGGGGTTGTACTCCTCTCGCTTGAGCCATTCCTTGTATTTCGGGTCGTTGCCTTTTCCCGCTTTTCGTGTAGGCTTCTTCTTGATGGAGTGCAGCGAGATGGCCTTTTGCATCTTCTCGATGGTTCGGTCAAAGCTGGTGGTGGGTTGTGGAGACTTTGGGTTGCTGTAGGCTTCGGCAGGGTGAATGAAAAGCTGGCTGGAGTAATCGTCTTCATATTCATTCTCGAGCTTTTTTATCTGCTCATTGTAGTGTTTCTCGCCATTGTAATACACATTGTAACGAGTGTTCATGGCATGCCAAAAGCGACTGCCGGCAGTGTTTTTCTTGGTGCTGCATGCCGCAAGAATCACTGTCGTGACGATAATCATGACGGGTATGTATCGGTACCATTTGTTCATTACCCAGCGATTTCTTTCCTGATATATCTTCTTTTAAAACGAACGAAGATGTTTTTTATTGCATCCTTTTCGCCTTAGTCCCCTTTCAGCATTAAGCAACTAATGCACTCGCAGCTCTTGAAAAAAATGGCAGAGCGCACATTTTGCCGTGCACACTGCCATTAATGATTTAATTGTGAAACAATTAGTTGCGCGAGGTCTCAAGGTAAATGTCCTTGATCTCAAAGCTTTGCGGCAAGTCGATTTTTCGCTGCGTGTAGACGCCTCCAATCACGTTATTGAACGTTTCGTGGAACAGATAGTAAGTCACGTTGCCGTTGGAGGCAGTGACTTTCCTCACGCCGTAGAAAAATCCGTCTTTATATCGGCACATGACCATGTTAGTCAGACCTGTGTTATAAAGATTGGCACTGCTTGCGCCGCTGTTGACCACTGCTATTTTGCCGGTTGCCAGATTATCCACATAGCAAATCTTGTTGGCACTGGTAAGGAAAATCTCTTTAGAAGATGCCTTAGGAATTAAGTTGTAATTAAAATTAAACGAGGTGGTTGATGTGCCCGAGAGGTAGCAATCCACCCATTTGCTATAAGTGTGATCCACTTCATAACCTACAAGCTTGGCAACGTCTTTGAGCTTCTTAACTACCGCTATACCATGGTCAACAGCAAGATTCTCATACCAAAACGACACTCGTCCTCCATAAGTCTGGTTGGGGTCGGTTGGTGGCAAATAATAGCCCTCGTCTTGCGATGTTATAGTGCCCGTAACCACATCTTGAACGAAGTTGATGCCATCGCTATTGCTGAAAATCATCGCAACCTTTCCTTGCTGATAGTCGGCCTTTACTAAATCAGGTTTATAGTCGGAACTGGTGTCAAACACCAAGCCATTGTTCTTGAATATCATGTAATTGCCATTGCTGTAGTTGGAGAGATAATACACGTTTCCGCTCTTGTCGGCATAGAGCCAGGGAGTGCCACTCGACACGTCATAGCGCTTGATAAAGGATCCATAAGCATAGGGATTGGTGCTGCGGTGAATCTCGCTTTTCGATCCATTGGTGACCCAGGCAAAGCCATTGCCATTGCCCACCTCAAAGCGCTCCACCCATTGGTCGCCGGTGGCACCACTGATAGATGGATGGCTTGTGCCTTTATTGTTGTAGTAGATGGCTGGCACCTTCACCCCGCTGGCATTGAGCTGCGAGCCTGCAACCCATATCGATGGCTCTACCTTCACGGTGAACTGGTAGTTGTAGGTGCCACCGCCTGGCGAGGTGTAACGGAAGCTCACCGTCGATGTTCCCACCTCCATTGCCTCGATGGTGATGGTGTGGGCGGTGTTGTATTCATAGCATTTCACGCTGGTGGTGTTCGACGAGCTAAAGGACTGCAAGATACCGTCCCACACGGTGACGCCAGCCTCTTGTGGGATGAAGTTGATAGATGCCCCCACAGGCATATACACCACACTGCCAGTATTGTTCAAGGTAATCCTGGTGATATTGTCGAAGGCATGGTAGTAAATCATCGAGAAGTCGCGTGTCCATATCGACCAGTAAGCATCGGGGCTGTAAATGAAATGCGTCTTGCCCGGAGTCAAGGGATAGGTCATTTCGCTCTTATAGCCCGTCTTGCCTTGACTCAGGTAATGATAGTAGTCATAGCTTCGCATGATGCCATAAGCATAGCCAAAGGTAGTGTTGCCCGAGGTGACAAAGTGGGTCACCGGTGCCTTAGGCTCAGTATAAAAGTCTCCCTCGGTAATGCTTGTAATGCCTGCAACGTGATCATAGTTGGTCACAAAATCGCCCTGAGAGGGATTTATCACTTCGAGCTTGCTCTCCATCAAGGTGAGGTTAAGATTAATTGCCACGGTGGTGCCACTGCAAGTATAGGTTCCACTGCCTGTGGCGAGATCAACGGGCACGGTGATGTTCCACACCTGAGCGTTGGCATAATCGGCTTTGGGCACCCAAGCAGCCTTTATGGTGCCCGAAGCCTTAAAGCCTGCCTTGCTATTGCCGTTGATGTCCTTGAGGGTCCACTTGCCACCGCTTCGCACCAGCACATACATGTTCTGCTCTACCCCGTCGAGAGCGATGAAAATCACGTCCTCGTTGTTTTTCCACACATGCTGAGCTGGAGTTGCCGTTGAGGTGACACTGATATAGTCGTTCATCTTGATAGAGGTAGCTGCAGCACTGGTGCCGCTGCCGCTTAGCAGCACATCATAGACCGCTGTCACGTCGGCGGCTGTGACTTGGCCGTCACCAGTCACGTCGCTGGTGCTAAGGTAGGTGGTTGAGCCATTAAGCAGGTAGTTGTAAAGTTCTGTGATGTCGCTTGCTGTCACCACCTGATCTTGGTTGACGTCACCAACAACTGCGACAGTCTCGGGGGCAATGGTGTAGTAGCTTGCAGGATAGGTTGCCGCCACAGCCACCGAAAGCCAAAGGGTGAACAGTGAGAATAACAATGATTTCTTCATGACAATATAGTTTTTATTAGTGTAATTTATTTAAGTTTTGGCAAATATAGTAAAAATAAATCAAAAGACCACATTATCAATAAAAAAAAGATGCGCCCCGCGGGGTGGGGACGCATCTTTTAATGTTTCACTTAGGCAAAAGTTGATTATCTAACGAAAACCTTCTTGTTACCGTGGATGTAGATGCCAGGAGTAGTGGGCTTGCCGTTGAGCTTCTGACCATTGAGGTTGTACCATGCACCGTTGTTGCTGTCAACGTTGATGTTGGCGATGCCGGTTTGAGTGTCGATTACATATTCGCCCTCAAGTCTTGCGAGCTCCTCGCCATTAGCGTCTATTACTGCTACGGTAAGAGCTGCCGACTGGTTGACTGCGATACCAGTTGCGTCGTCATAAACTGACCACTCATCTTTAGTCTCAGAAGGAACTAATTGATAAACGATAGTAGCATCCTCAGGCATGTTCTCAACAGTTACGTGAACTGTCTGAGCCTCTTGGTAAGTGCCAAACGCCACGTCGACAGTGATTACTGGTTCGGGAACTACCGGAGCCTCAAGAGTTGTGAACTTAACAGGAGCGGTCCACTCGGTAGTAGCCTCGCCAAATACACCCTGTACCTCTACCTCATATTCGGTTTCTGGATCAAGACCCTCAATAGTGAATGGGCTGGTAACGTTCTCAACTACAGTCCACTCGCCGGCAGGTACCTCGTTGGCATAGATGCCAATGGCGTCGATGAACATGAAGTCTTTGTCGGTGCAGTTGTAGTGACGGAAGGCGATGCGGCCGCTCTGGCCAGCGTAAGCGCTCAGGTCAACTGATTGCTCAGTCCATGCCAAGGCGTTTGGTGTGAGCATGTCTTCGGTTACAGGCACGAAGTCGGCGATGTCGGTGCTGCCAGTAGTGTTTATATAGATGCGGTAAGTCTCGGGATAGTCGGCGCCGTCGTCCATCACATAGTAACGGAGCATGCCGCCCAGGTCTTCAATCTCGGGACTGATCATCCACTGGTCGGGAGTGAGAGCAGTGCCTGAATAGCTTCTTGACATCACGCACTGGGTGCCCTCAAATCTTGGCAGAGCCTCGTTGCTGAATGTGGTCTCTGGGTCGGCGAGCTGCCAGTTGTTACCGTCGCCGTCGCTGTCAACGAGAGTCCAGGCGTCAAGACCGTCCTCGAAGCCCTCGAAGAAATTAACATCGGCAGTGTAGGCCTTGCGGTAGCGCAGGTTATAAGTGTCCTGGATGCCTTCCCAGCTTGCCACGGCGCTGCTGGCTGTGATGTCGGCAACAGCGAGCTCTGTAGGCATGTCAAGACCATCGCCGGTGGTGAAGAGAGTGCTCTCGGTCCACTGCGAAGTGCCATCGGCGTAAACGCCCTGTACCTGTACCTCATACTGGGTGCTTGGAGTCAAGCCCTCCAAGTCGGCAGGACTGGTAACGTTCTCAAGAGTTACCCACTCGCCGGCTGCGATGTCGCCACCCTCGATGGTCACGTCATCAAGGAAGAGGTAGTATTGACCAGTGCAGTTGTAGTGACGGAAGGCGATGTAGCCCTTCTGTCCCTCGTAGGCGCTCAAGTCAATAGAGCTCTCGGCCCAGCTGCTTGTGGTGGTTCTGTCCTCAATGAGGGCGGTAAAGCTGCTTGGACTGGAATCGGTGGTTGAAATCATCACAGTATAGGTGTCGGGCCAGTTTGTACCAGCTATCCAATACTTGAGAGTGCCACCCAGGTCAACCTGTGGAGTGATGAGCCAGTTGTCGGGGGTGAGGTCGCCAGAGCTTGCATAGCTTGCCGAGAATGCGGCCTTAGTGCCACTGTGTGCTGCAATAACCGAGCTGATGTCGGCTACGCCCCAGTTGTTGCCGTCACCGTCGCTATCAACGATTGACCAGCCGTCAAGAGCTCCATCGAAGTCTTGCGAGAGAACGATTTGCTTGCCGCCAGCCTTGCGGTAGCGCAAGTTGTAGCTCTCGGCATTGCCAGTCCAGGTAGCCTTGGCAGTAGTAGCGGTGATGTCGCTAACTGCGAGCTCGGTGGGCAGAGCAAACTGCAATGGAGTGGTGAAGGCCACTGGATCGCTCCAGTTGCTCTTGCTATCGCCGCAGTTGCCGCGCACGTAAGCTTGATAGGCAGTGTTCTCGGTGAGACCGGTGATGGTGTAAGTTGCCTCGCCCGAAACAGCTACTGGAGTAGCCTCATCGGGATTGAAGCCAGCAGCACCATAAACAACCTCCCATGCATCCTGCTCCTCGTCGCCTGGAGTCCAGCTCAGAGTTGCGCCGTTATAGACAACGTTGCTTGCTGCAAGAGCTGTTGGACGTGGACAAGAAACTTGGCTGATGCTGAAGGTAGTGAGCTTGCCAGGAGTGGGAGCGTTGCCACTTGTGCCACCCACGTGCTCATAGATAACTGAGCCGTCGGGAGCCATGAGCTTGAAGCCGCACTCATAGGTGTAACTGCCATTACCAACCCACATGAGGTCATAATCTACACCGTAGCACAGATTAAGAGAGCCTATATACTCATTTTTGTTTTCACTATTTGAAGGCCAGTTGATAGTTGCTACAACTGTTCCATTATAAACGACCTGGAGATATTCGTTCGATGACCATCTGTCACCGTAAGAGTCGGTGAGCACATAGCTAACCTCGCCCTTGTCGCTTTCCTCACAGATAGGAGTCTGGAAAGTGCTAGTGAGCCATCCACTCAAGTTGCCATCGCCATAGTCGGCTTGCACGCGCACGTCGTAGTTGGTGCCGTTAGCAAGTGCGTCGAGATCGTAAGTCATTGCAGTAACGTGAGCCGAAGTCCACTCCTCGTCGGCTGCCTTCTTGTACTCTACGTTCCATGCAGTCTCATTGCCACCAGCTTCCCAAGTGAGCTTAGCGCTGTTGGGAGTGATGTCGCTAACCTGCAGGTTTTGGGGCTTGTAGTACACTTGACCACTAGAAGGCAGATAAGTGAAGGTGGTCTTGGGCACAAAGTTGCGCTGACTGGCAGAGCAGCTTTCAAGAGCAGAACTGCTATAGCCACTTACCGAAGCTCCATCGGTTCCTACACCATAGAATGCAGAAGTCTTGTAGGTACCCTTCTGAGTTTGATAAACACCAATGAGCAGATTGCCGCCCTCGTAGGTGTAGTAATTGTTGAACTCCAGGGCAATTTGTCCCGAAGTGGCATCAAGAGGTCCTTCCCAAACAACAGTAGCACCATCGGTGCCGGTGAAGCTACTGATAGTGGTAGCGCTAATCTCCTTGATAAAGATTTGGAAATTGCCACCCCAAGCTGCTGCTGGGGTCGTTGACAGATACCAAGTAAGGCCAGTGATAGTTGACCCTGCAGGCAGATCACCGAGTTGCTCGGCGTTCATGACGAACTCACACTTGTTGAAAGCATCGGCCCATGTGCCATAAACGGGCACATAGCCGTTGGTGTTAGTTCCGTCATAAACTGTGACCGTCTCTTGTGCGAAAGCCGCTGTGAAAGCCGCCATCACAAAGAGCAAAAGAGATAATAATTTTTTGTTCATAGTAAAACGGTTTGGTTAATAATATAGAAAATAAACACTAAGTTCAAATAAAGGCAATTTCTTAGTCAAGATGTTAAATTTGGTATATATAACCAATTGATTTGCAAATTTAGTAATTTATTATAAAAATAACAAGATTCGTTGAAAAAAAGCCGTAGTTTACTATAAAAAATAATAGGAGGGAAAAGGCACCATTGCAAAACGGAAAAAAATAAAAAAATGCACCCGCAGGTGCGGATGCATTTTTTAGTCAAAAACGGAAGAAAGCTTATTTAATAACAACTTTCTTGCCACCGTTGATGTAGATACCAGGAACTACTGGCTTGCCGTTGAGCTTCTGACCGTTGAGGTTGTACCACTCGTTGCTCTGGTTGTCAGCAGCGATTGTGCTGATTGCGCTTGGATTCTCCTTGGTAACAGTCATATAAACAGCACCGTTGAACTCTCTCAGAACTGACAGTTGAATGGTGTAAGTGCCAGCCTCTTCAACGCGGAAGTTTGCACCGCTCTCACCTTCAACACAACGGAGGCCTACGCCCAAGAGGTCGTTGTTAATCAGGAAGTAGCCAACGTTGTTATCGTCTTGACCTCCGAACCAGATAGTGCCGTTCTCGTCAAATGCGATAACCTTGAACTCGGCGCCAGCCTCGAGCTCAACACCTTCAATCTTGTCGTACTCATCGAATGCTAAGCGGCCACCCTCAGCTGTTTGGTTCCAACCGTTGAATGTACCCACAAGGAAGAAGCCATCCTCAGGCTCAACAGGCTCGGCGAGAGTAGTGAAGAATACGCTCTCGGTCCAGTTGGTGGTACCCTTCTCCTCGAAGATGCCTTGTACCTGAACCTCATATTCGGTTTCTGGAGTAAGGTCCTCGATGGCGTAAGGACTAGTTACGGCCTCGGCGGTAATCCACTCGCCGTCCTCAATAACAGCTTCTGGATCTTGGATCAGGAAGTTGTCGAGGTTGAGACGGAACTGGTCAGTGCAGTTGAAGTGACGGATGCCAATGTAGCCCATCTGGCCTTCGAAAGCGCTCAGGTCGGCAGTGTACTCAGTGTAAACACCAGTTGCTTCTGTTTCAGGAATAAGCTCAACGAAGTCGGCGACATCGGTATTGCCAGCTGTTGAAACATAAACTGCGAAGTGCTCGGCAGCATAACCTGGATCCTGACCGCGGAGCCACATTCTGAGAATACCCTTAAGCTCAACCTGTGGAGAAATCAACCAGTCATCGGGAGTGAGTGCATTCTGCATGTAGCTTGCCGAAGTCATGCATGCACCGTCAAACACGGTGGGATTGCCGTTGCCATCAATAGCATCGCTTGGGGCAAAGATGTACCAAGCGTAACCGTCGCCATCAGCATCGATGGTGGTCCAGCCACTTTCGGTGGGGAACTCGCCGCTGGCGAGACCATACTCAAATCCCTCAATCTCACCGCCAGGATAGCCGGCAGAGCGGTAGCGCACGTTGTAGGTCGCTTGCTCGCCTTCCCAGTTAACGTTGGCAGTAGTGGCAGTAACGTCGGTAACCTCTACGTTCTTAACCATGCCCTGTCCGGGAGCAGGAAGCATGTAGGTGGTAAGAGTGGTATTGGAGGTAGCACCTGTACCCTTAACAATCTCGGCACCATCGGGGCCAGTGAGAGTGTAGGAGCACTCGCCAGGATAGCTGCCAACCTTCCAGCGGATGGTGTATTCTATGCCGTGGCACAAAGCTACAGTTCCTGAAGCCGTGCTGCCCGATGTGATGGTGAGGCTTGCAACCACAAGTCCGTTGGGTGCAACAATCTCGATGGCGTTGCCACTCCATCCGTCGCCGTAGGAATCTTTGAGATCATAGGTGATTTCGCCCATGTCTTCAGGGTCGCACAATGGAGTAGTGAAGGTAGTGTTTACCCAACCACTGGTGTTGCCGTCGCCTGCATTGGCACGCACGCGTGCATAGTACTCGGTGCCGTTGGCAAGTGCGTCGAGATCGATAGTTGGAGCGGTTGCAGTCTCGGCAGTCCAATTCTCGTCGGCAGCCTTCTTATACTCAACATCCCAAAGGGTCTCGGTGCCACCAGCTGTCCAGCTTAAAGTAGCGCTGTTGGGGCCCAGGTTGCTCACTTGCAGGTTTGTGGGTTTTGGCACAACCACGCCACCCGAGGCAACATAGGTGAAGGTAGTCTTTGGGATGAAGTTGCGCTGTGTTGCGGTAACAGCGTCAAGGCTATTTGAGTTGTAACCGGCAACCGAAGCACCATCTACAGTCTGGCCATAGAAGTACATAAACTTGTAACCAGCATCGGTAGTGTTTTCCATACCAATGAGCAGGTTGCCACCACTATATACATAAGGAGTGGCAAACTCAATGGTCATCTCTCCACCATCACCAGCTTCATTAGTCACAACACTCACTGTGCCTTGATACACTATGGTAGCATTAGCTTTGGGCTCAAAAGCGCTGATGGCAGTGTAGCCAACTTCCATCAAGTAAACATCGGCTGTTGAAACCGAGGTGTAAGGAACGTTTTGAGTGGTGGTGTAGAATGTCAGGGCACTGATGGTGGCGCCATTCATTTCGGCCAAATCGGCAGCGGGAATAACATACTGACTTCTTGTGAAGTCATCCCAGTAACCCATGTAGGTGGGAACATAGCCATTAGAACCAGTTCCGTCATACACCGTCAACTCCTGCTGTGCAAAAGCGGTTGTGAAAGCCGCTACCACAAGCAGTAATAGAGATAATAGTTTTTTGTTCATAAACAAACGGTTTTAGTTAATAATATAGGTGAATTACACGCGATAAGTCAAAGAATATAATGGCTTCAAATTATTTATGGTATATTTTTTTGATAATATGGGCAAATTTATCAATTTATTATCAGAAATGCAAGTTTTGCGACGAAAAATATTTAATTTGTTGAAAAATTGTGAAATAAAGAGGTAATTTAGAAGAAAAAAAGATGCGCCCCTGGGGACGCATCTTTTAAAATTTTACTCTGAGCAAGTCAATTATCTAACGATAACTTTCTTGCCACCGTGGATGTAGATGCCAGGAGTAACGGGCTTGCCGTTGAGCTTCTGACCATTGAGGTTGTACCACTCGTTGTTCTGGCTGTCAACAGTGATGTTCTCAATACCGGTAACCTTGTCAACAACCATTACGAGAGGCTCGTTGAGACCTCTTGCCTCGCTAACGGTAATGTTGTAGGTGCCAGCCTCATAGATGCGGAAGTTTGCACCATCCATCAAGGTGATTGCTTGACCAAGCAAGTCAGCATCAATCCAGAAGAAGCCAACTTGGTTAGCATCCTCGCCACCGTACCAGATCCAGCCACCATCCTCGGCAGGAGTGATGAGCTTGAATTCAGCGTTAGCCTCGAGTTCAACAGTTCCTACGTAGTTGCCCTCTTCGTCGGCTGTGAGCTGGATGCGTCCACCTTCCTCTGTCTGGTTCCAGTCGTTGAATGAACCAACAACATAGAGCTCGGTGATGCCTTCCTCAGCAAGAGTGGTGAAGAATACGCTTGGAGTCCAATCGGTAGTAGCCTTAGCCTCATAGATGCCCTGTACCTGAACCTCATACTTAGTCTCTGGGTCAAGACCCTCGATAGTGTAAGGAGATTCTACGTTCTCAACAACTGTCCACTCGCCAGCAGGAACATCGGGAGTCTCACCAGCCATATAGAAGTTGGTGATGTTCAGGATGTACTGGTCGGTGCAGTTGAAGTGACGGATAGCGATGTAGCCTTGCTCACCAGCGTAAGGACCAAGGTCGAATGTGTAAGTAGTTTGAACGCCAGTTGCAACGATTTCCTCGCTAATTGGAGTGAAGTCAGCAATCTCGGTGCCAGTAGTGCTTACATAAACCTGGAAGTGCTCACCAGCGTAGTCAGGATCCTGTCCCCAAGCATCAAATTGAACAGCAGCGCCAAGAGTAGCTTGTGGAGTGATTGCCCAGTCGTCGGGAGTCAGAGCGCCCACCTGGTTGATGTAGCTGTTAGAAGAGAAGGTAGTTTGAGTAGTACCATCATCGAGAGTGAGGTTCCATACATACCAGTTCTGTCCGTCGCCGTCGGCGTCGATCAGAGTCCAGCCAGTAGGACAGTCACCAGTCTCATAGCCCATGAAGTCCTCTACTACACCATTCTGGATAGCAGCAGTGCGGTAGCGGATGTTGTAGCGGTCTTGTGAGCCTACTACGTTAACGTCGCCACTAGTAGCGGTGATGTTGTCAACTGTTACTGAAGCTGGCATAGCGTCGACCGATGTAGTAGTGAAGTAAACGAGGTCGGTCCACAGTGAGTTGCCATCCTCGTAAGCACCCTGTACTTGGCACTCATAGGTAGTACCAGCAGCAAGGCCTTCCATAGTTACAGGAGAAGTAGTGTTGTTTACATAAATCCACTCCTCGCCGGCTGACTCAGAAACAATCTTGAACTCGTCAATCATGAGGATGTAACCAGTGCTGCCATTTGGCTGGTGACGGATAGCTACATAGCCTTCCTGTCCCTCAAATGCGCTCAGGTCAAACTCATACTTCTGCCATGTGTTCAAAGCACCAGGAGTATTCACTGTCTCAAGTGCAACGAAGTCCTCAGGAGCGGTGCCAGTTGTAGAAACCATTACGCTGAAGCTCTCAGCATAGTTAGCACCCAGGTCAGCAGCCGAAACCTCAAGAGTTCCATCCAGCGCAACCTTAGAGCTGATAAGCCAGTTGTCACCAGTTACAGCAGTGCTACCTTCAATTGATACAGACTCCGATACGATGCAGTAGTCACCTGCTGCAGCTACGAGAGGAGTTCCACCCATGTTCCAGTTTGTAATCTTAAGAACTTGCCAAGAGAGACCGTTGCCATCTGCGTCTAGGTTGGTAAGGCCAGCAGGAATCCATCCAGCGGGAAGTTCACCGTCGCCATACTCGAAGCCCTCGT
>CAMVKS010000027.1 GCA_947167995.1 uncultured Prevotellaceae bacterium | reverse complement strand
TTATTATATGAAAACAACTTTCAGAAGCCTTTCGCACTTCTTATTGGAACTTTCACAACACCCATAAAATCACAATAAAGTGATAAAAATTAGGTTATAAAGATTATTATTCCTATCTTTGTAACCTAATTTATTATTATATAAAGTGATATTGGCATGAAACATTCTCATTTAAAGCATATTATCATTGCAGGCATTGCTGCTGTGACAATCGTAGCTGTGGGACTGGCACAGGTTAACATCAATGCTCCTCAGCAGCTTCAGAAGCCAACAGAAAAAAAGGCTGAGACCCCTCCACCTGCCACGAGCAACGGTGATGATGCTCCCAAGACCGATGCTGCAGCACCTGCAGCAACCGAGGCACAAGGCGCTGTAGGCGCAAGACCTGCACAGTCCACCAACAACTCGGCTGTCAATGCACGAAACAACGGCAATCCAAACTGGGCCGACAGCAAGAAGCCTGAGTCGCTGAACCATGACTTCAGCACAGGCAGCAGCAGTGCAACTCCACTGTCGAAGCAGCAAATTGCGATGAGAAGCTACGGATATCGCATCCTTGTTTATCAGACCAACAAGTCAAAGAATGCGAAAAACAATGCCCAGAAGCGAGCACGAGACATTTCTATCAAGTTTCCACAATATCACTTCTATTTCAACTACAAAGCACCCACATGGAAACTCCGCATGGGTGACTATGCCGACGAGGAATCGGCACATCGCGCTCTGAAACAGATGAGGCAGGCTTTCCCCATCTACGCCAAGGAAATGACTATCATTCACGACAACATCAATGTGTGGAAATAAACAGCGACAATGAGCAACAACAAGAAACCCATCTACGATGAGCAACAAGTTGAAAAACTTGCTTCTCACATCAAGGCTATTATAGAATTGTTAGGAGAAGACCCTTCAAGGGAAGGACTGCTCAAGACCCCGCAAAGGGCCGCCAAAGCACTCATCGACAACACGAGCGGGTATTCCACCAATCCTGACATTTTGATTCAACAGGCACTCTTTTCTCACGAGGGTGACCAAGTGGTTATTGTCAAAGACATCGAGTTCTACTCGCTGTGCGAGCATCACATCCTGCCCTTCTTTGGGACAGTGTCTATTGGCTATCTTCCTGACGGAGAAATCGTTGGTTTGAGCAAGCTCGCAAGAGTGGTCGAGAGCCAGGCGAGAAGGCTTCAGGTTCAGGAAAGACTCACCGCCGACATCTGTGACATCATCGCAAAGAACATCAAGAACAAAGGTGTGATTGTTGTGTGCGAAGCAGCGCACATGTGCATGAAAATGAGAGGCATTGAAAAGCAGGAATCTACAACTGTGACAATACAGTGCACTGGAGAGTTCAAGACTTCGACAGTATTGCAGCAACAATTCTTCAACCTTATCAACCTCAAGAAGCACTAAACATAAGGCTTACACCATTAGGTTAGAACAAACTAATAGTGGGCATCGCAATGATGTCCACTATTATTTCATTTTACCATTATATTCCACCTCACATGACAATAAGGATAACGGGAATGGGAATACGGCCCTTGATTGTGTAAAGGATATCGCTCGTGTAAGTGCTGCGACCTCGGTAAACATGACTGCCTGTAATGGTGTAGATAATGTCGCTCGTGTAATTGCTGCGACCATTGAAGACGTTCTTACCATCCCAAGTGCCAATGATGTCGCTCGAATAGGTGCTGCGTCCGACATAGAGATACCTGCCATCCCATGTGTAAAGAATATCGCTGGAATAGGTGCTGCGGCCACGGTACAGATGCTGGCCATCCCAGGTGTAAAGAATGTCACTGTTGTAAGTACTGTTGCCACGGTACAGATATCTTCCGTCCCAGGTGGCGATAATGTCGCTGGTGTAGGTGCTGTTACCACGGTACAGATGCGACACAGAGGCAGATGCATGAGACTCGCACACCATGGCGATGACAGCAATGAAGAGAATGAGTAATTTTTTCATGATTCTGGAGTTATAGAGTTTTCATCTTTTTCCTTGAAAGTAACAGTGCGGTTATAAACATAGTTGGCTATGGTATATACTACCATCGAAATCACCATCACTATGTTCTGACCAGCCTTCTCCATGGGGAGGAATGGTATGGTGTCAACAGGGAGATTCTTCCACCCAAGTCCCTCAAGCAAGAACAGGCTCACACCACCCTGAAGCAACCAGCAGATGAAGAAACCACACCCGAAGAGCAATGCTTCACGCTTAATATTTTTCTTCGTCTTGAACACCCAGTTGCGGTTCCACACAAAACTGTTTATCACACCAAGCACATAGCCAATTATATTGGCTGGACCATAAGGCACTCCGAGCCAAGTGTTGAGCAGATAGAACGAAACAGCGGTGATGAGCGTATTCATCACTCCTATCACTCCATACTTGAAGAGTTGTATTAAAGTCTTCCTGGCTTCGTCTCGCGAAATCATATTGTGTAAAAAATTATCTTGTTATATCATAGCTTGAACAAACGACTGCATCGAATCAAACCGACCGTCGGCGTCATGGCAGTCACCAAATCCCCAACCTGCATGAATAAATGCAATACCAGCTTCATGAGCCTGGTCACAATCATCCTGAGTGTCTCCCACATAGACAGGAGCACGCAATGAATAATGCTCCATCATGTATCTCAAGTTCTCGCTTTTCGACACAGGGCGCTCGCCTTGAGTGAGCAGGCCTTCAAAAAGGTGGGCAGTGTGGGTATAGTTGACAAAATTCCTCAGGCCGATAGACGAGCAATTACTGAGCATGAACAACCGATGGGTCTCATGAAGACGTTCAAGGCTCTCGAGTGTTTCTGGGTAAAGGATGCCCCCCAACGTGGGCATCATCAACGCTTCGGTCTCACCGAGTTTCTCCAAGAACACCGCTTTCTCGACATGTATCTCGCCGCCGAGCAGATGCTCCATAATGCTCTTTATGCTCATCCCCATGTACTTCACAAGGTCGCTGCCGGTGAATGAAGCCTCAATCCCAAAGTGCTCACAAGTTTTATTCCACACTTTAGCATAGGACTCGGTAGCATTCCACAGAGTGCCATCCATGTCGAAGATTATCGAGTCAATATTGCTAAAGCCGCTTTTCATCTTGCCTTGTAATCTTTTTCAATGGTTCTACTTGCTTGGGGTGACGATAACGCCAATGTCTATTACATTTTTCACCACATCGCAATTATTCATCGCCTGCCACACTACTACCGAGCACACCTGAGACGGCGAGATGTCCTGGGCAATCATTACACTCGACTGGTATAATGCGCCAAAACCCGATCCCTGCCAATTGCCGAAACCGTCGGACAATTCAAAGTCGATTTTGTTGCGCGACACATTCTTCACACTGTCGACCAAGTCAACCACCAAATTTAGATTGCTGTATTGATAGTCATTATTGTGACGTATGGCAAGAGCTATGTCATAATGGATTGAAGAATCGCTGTACTGAGGGACAAATTTTATAGGCATCGACTTTCGCCATCCTTCATCGGGCAAGGTTTTGAAATGAGACATCGAGTCTTGACCGAATGAGCATCCGGTCAAGAAGCCGATGGCACAAATCAATATCGCCACCATAGCATAGCTGCGCCTGAGCAACAATATGTCAGTTAGTCTTTGCATTAATTGGGCATGCGTTGTTTCTTGTCTTGTCGTTTAAACTCACGTGGAGCATTGTTGTCGTTACGCTTGGGGCGAAACTCTCGTTGTCCTTGAAACTTGCCATCCTTCATTGCGGGTTTAGCCTTTGAAGAACGCCTGCGAGAATCGGGCTCGGCAACATGCTTGCGTGTCTTGCCATTAGCAGCTTGCCGCTCATTAGAAGAAGACTGACTGGACTGCGGCTTACTGTCGCGATTTTTCTTTTTCTTCTTTTTCTTGGTCTTATCGAAACGGCTGATGCTGTCTTGTCCCACAAGGTCGCCATAGGCACTGCGTTCCAAGTTAACAGGAGAATCCACATCATTAAGCTTTTCGGGCTTGATGCCTTGACTGTTGAGCATAGCCACTTCTTCAACCCTTTCGGGTGAGATTGTCACCAGGTCGGAAGGAACACCTTTCTCGGTAGAATAAGTGATCTCACGCTTCAAGATATCGGTCTTGAAGTGGTAATAACTCTTATCTTTGGTCTCAAGGACGATGTCACGTCGGGGTAGTGTTTTCGAAGCTTCCACATAGGTGTCTACCTCAAAATTGATACAGCATTTGAGCTTGGCGCACTGTCCGGCAAGCTTCTGGGGATTGAGCGACACCTCTTGATAACGTGCCGCACTTGTGGCAACCGACACAAAAGTGCTCATCCAGCTTGCACAGCACAACGACCTGCCACAGGGACCAATGCCTCCTATGCGGCCCGCCTCCTGACGTGCTCCAATCTGTTTCATTTCAACCCTGATTTTGAAGACATCGGCAAGGACCTTGATGAGCTGCCTGAAATCAACACGTCCATCGGCAATATAGTAGAATATTGCTTTATTGCCGTCGCCCTGATATTCCACATCGCCTATTTTCATCTCGAGACCGAGATCTTTGGCAATCTTGCGTGAACGTATCATTGTATCTATTTCCTTGGCCTTGGCCTGCTCGAAGCGTTCCAAATCGGCAGGTTTAGCCTTTCGGAAGATGCGCAGAATCTCGGCATCAGGTCTCAGACGAGTGCGTTTCATCTGTAATTTCACCAGCTTTCCAGTGAGTGCCACAGTGCCAATATCATGGCCGGGATTGGCCTCCACAGCCACAATATCTCCTTGTTTCAGGTCGAGATTAGATGAGTTGCGGTAAAAACCACGACGCGTGTTCTTGAAGTGGACTTCCACAATGTCGAAGTCGTTCTTCCCTGCCGGCACATCATCAAGCCAGTTGTAGCTGTCGAGGTTACACCGTCCGGCACAACAATTGTCGCAAGCCTTAGGGGCAGACTTGTCCTCGGCCACAGCACTTGGCATGGGAGGTATTGATTGCTTGTTAATGTCATCCATGACGCAATACAATCTACTTCAACAAATTATTTAGCAAAGCTCACAGCGCGAGTCTCACGTATCACGGTGATGCGCACCTGACCTGGATAGGTCATCTCGTCTTGAATCTTCTGGGCTATCTCGGCCGAGAGTTTCTCGGTTTCCTGGTCGCTAATCTTATCGGCGCCAACTATCACGCGCAGCTCTCGACCTGCCTGGATGGCATAGGTCTTCACAACACCAGGATAGGACATGGCAAGACGCTCAAGGTCGTTCAGTCGCTTGATATAGGCTTCTACCACCTCGCGACGTGCTCCTGGGCGGGCTCCTGAGATGGCATCACACACTTGAACAATGGGAGCATACAAGCTGGTAGCCTCCTCCTCGTCGTGATGGGCTCCAATGGCGTTGCAAATGTCGGCTTTCTCTTTGCACTTCTCGGCAATCTTCATACCCAACAGTGCATGTGGCAATTCGGGCTCATCATCGGGCACCTTGCCTATATCATGAAGCAATCCTGCACGGCGAGCCTTCTTGGGATTGAGGCCAAGCTCACTTGCCATGACTGCACACAGATTGGCCGTCTCACGCGAGTGCTGCAGCAAGTTCTGACCATAGCTTGAACGATATTTCATCTTACCTATGAGTCTGATCAAATCGGAATGCAATCCATGAATACCCAGGTCAATCGCCGTGCGCTTTCCTGTTTCGATGATTTCTTCCTCTACTTGCTTGCGCACTTTGGCAACAACCTCCTCGATGCGTGCCGGGTGGATTCGGCCGTCGGCAACCAGTTGATGCAATGCCAATCGTGCGATTTCGCGTCTCACTGGGTCGAAGCTCGAGAGCACAATAGCCTCGGGGGTGTCGTCAACGATAATCTCGATACCTGTTGCAGCTTCGAGGGCGCGAATGTTGCGACCTTCGCGGCCAATGATTCGGCCTTTCATTTCATCGTTGTCGATGTGGAATACAGTGACAGCATTCTCCACTGCAGTCTCGGTAGCCACACGTTGAATGGTGGTAACGATGATGCGCTTAGCCTCTTTGTTGGCGGTGAGCTTGGCATCGTCCATGATGTCGTTGATATAACTTGCTGCAGCTGTTTTCGCTTCATCCTTGAGCGACTCGACAAGTTTCTCCTTTGCCTCCTCGGCCGACAGGCCACTCACATGCTCGAGAGTGCCGCGCACCTTGAGTTCCATTTTCTCTACTTCTTTCTTTCGGTCCTCAAGTATCGACAGCTGATTGTCGAGATTCACTTTCAGAGCTTCGGTCTCGCTTTTCTTGCGCTGCAAGTCCTGCTGTTGTTGATTTACCTGAATCTCACGCTGTTTCAGCTTTGCTTCACTGGACTGAACTTTTGCGAGTCGGGAGTTGGCTTGTTTTTCGCTCTCGCTTTTTATTGCAAGCCCTTGCTCTTTTCCCTTAAGAACCTCATTGTTCTTGAGCACTTCGGCCTCAAGTTTCGCTTTCTCGATTATCGTGTTGGCTTGAGATTTGGCACTACGTTTCGACACCATGCTGGCAATAATGCCTCCAATCAAAAATCCAACGATTGCAACTACAATAATAGTTATAATGTTCATTTCTCTAAATAATTATATAATAAAAACAAAAAAGCACAACCCACAATATCGTCCCACCACAGTTCAAAAATGGTGAAACTCAATGCAAGTAGTGCAGGAACCTATTAATTCAATCTATAATTGTGCCCGGTCTCATCTCCACCATTGCTTGTAGTGATTCAAGCATAATGTGAAAGATGCCCACAGCAGCACAGTATTATATCTTCAGGACAACCTCGTCGAGTTGTTTCTCAAAGGTTGTCAGATAATCGTTCACAGCGACATTTTGATTATAAGACTTTGAATAAAGTCTTGCAAACTGAAACGCAACCATAGCCATCACTCTGTGTGATGAATTGTCGCCTTCAAACTTGCCAATCCATTTATTCCACAAGGTATTGACCAGCTTTTCGGCCTCTCGATAGCCTTGCTCCTCGTCACGCGCTATGGTTAGCGCTATGGGATCGACGTCGGCTATTCTTATTAATATGTTTAGGTTGTTGTCGTTAGTCTCCATAATCTTGCATCACTGATTAAGTTGAGAGATGCATTTGTCAATGTCCTGCACCAGTTTGGAGATGTTTTTGCGGGCTTCGCCCACATCATCAAGACTGGGAGTTATGACACGAGCCATTTTTAGATATTCAATCTCTTGACGCATGCGCTCGTTGTCTTTCTTCAGTTGCTCTATTTTTTCAAGGAGTTGCTCTTTTTCACTGGCAAGCGCGCCATTGTTTTCTTCAAGCGCGTGGTATTTTTCAACCAAGATGTTACTCTTGTTGATAATCCGTGTCAATGTCTGTTGCAACTCATTTGCCATAGTTCTCCAAAAATCAGGCAAAATTAGCAAAATTTCTCGACATCAACAAAGTTTTGAATATTTTTTGACAATTTTAGACTAAAATATGGAGCTTTACTACTTTTTTGAGCTGTTCCTCTCCAAAAACGACACTATCACACTGGTGAACTGCCTCCAGTATTTCTGAGTCTTGACCTCGGCAACTCCATAGAGAGTGCCAAACTCAGCTTTGGTCGTGGGCTTTTCTTTAGCCATGACCATTAGCACCTTATCACTGAACACTACATAAGGAGGAACTCCCGAAGCACGAGCTATAGCAGTGCGTGTATCTCGGAGCGCTTCAAAAAGCGAGGCGTCAACGTCTTCATCGACATAGGTAATGCGCTTTGTGGCTGGTGTTTTCTTCTTGGACGCCATATTCTCGTAATAAAACCTGGACAACATCACTCGCGACTTGCCATAAAGCACTTCATTGCCGAACTCGGTGATTTTCAATTTGTCATTGTCTTCATAGGCGATATAAATAAGTCCCAACTGAAGCATCTGCAGCAGATAAGCGTTCCACATTGCACTTGACAGATCTCTTCCCACTCCATAGGTTTTGATTTTGTCATATCCATTAGAAATTATCTCACTCTTGCGAGAGCCTCTCAAAATGTCGATTAGTGTTATGAATCCCACGTTTTGACCAGTGCGTACCATGGCACTCATTGCCATCTGGCACAAAGTGGTTCCATCGAAGCGATCGGGGGGATTGTTGCACACATCGCAGTTACAACAATCGTGGTCAAACCTCTCGTTGAAATAGTTGAGCAGTATCCTCCTGCGACACACAGTAGCCTCGGCATATTGCTGCATTCGGTTGAGCTTCTCGATGTTAACTGTCACCTGGCCAGAATTATGCGCAAAGCTCATCAAGGTCTTCACATCTCCGAAGGAATAAAACATCAGTGCATCGGCCTTAAGACCATCTCTTCCAGCCCTGCCAATCTCCTGATAGTAGCTTTCAATGTTCTTGGGCATATTGTTATGGATAATCCACCTTATATTACTCTTGTCGATTCCCATGCCAAAAGCTATTGTGGCACAGATGATTGGCAAATCATCATTGATAAAATCCTGTTGTATCTTCAGTTTCTCACTCGTCGACATCCCCGCATGAAAAGAGCGGGCATTAATCCCAAGAGTTCGAAGTTTAGCGGCAAGAGCCTCGGTGCTTTTACGGCTGAGGCAATATATGATTCCGCTCTGCCCTGGATGACGACCGATAAAGTCGACGATGCGACGCAGCTTGTTCTTGCCACTCAAGCCACCGACCACATTCAACGAGATATTGGGGCGGTCGAGGGAATTTATGAACAGTTTTGCTTCAGGAATGTTAAGCTGCTCCTTTATGTCATTGCGTGTCAGCCTGTCGGCAGTGGCCGTGAGAGCCAACAACGGAACTCCTGGAAATCTCTCTTTCACCAGTGCGAGCTGGCTGTACTCTGGCCTGAAGTCGTGCCCCCAGTGAGAGATGCAGTGAGCCTCGTCGATGGCAATGAGGCTAATAACGATGTCGTTCGACCATTTTCCCATATCTTCGAGCAAGCGCTCGGGAGAAATGTAAAGAAGTTTAACCCGTTGAGCATACACATTGTCAAGAACCACACGGTTCTGAGCGTCGGTCTGCATGCTATTGACGGCGGCGGCAGGTATTCCATTGGCAATGAGACCGTCAACTTGATCTTTCATCAGTGCCAATAGTGGAGACACCACAATTGTGCAACCGGGATTCAACAACGCAGGAATCTGGTAGCACAAGGATTTTCCTCCGCCTGTGGGCATGATTGCCACAGCATCGTTGCCACGCATCACATGCTCTATCACTTGATACTGCATGGGATGAAATGAATCGTAACCGTAGAATTTCTTTAATACGGCAAGGGATGATCGTTTCAGGTCCGGCATATAAGTTGAATAAGGTGATTTGCTTTTATTTGAAATAAGAGGAAAGAGTTTCTATTCTTTAACAAAGAACCCGTCTCCTCCACAGCATCTATAATCAGATTGCATTCTGGTCGCCTCTTATTGCGTTGACGACAGTTAGGAAAATAATCTTGAGGTCGAGCATGAAGTTCCAGTTCTCGGCATACCACGCATCAAACTCCACTCTTTTCTCCATCTTCCACAACTCATCGGTAGGGCCTCTGAAGCCGTTTACCTGAGCCCAGCCTGTAATGCCAGGCTTGATGATGTGACGGAGCATGTACTTGTCGATGAGTTCACTATATTCTTGAGTCTGCTGCACCATGTGAGGCCGTGGACCAACTATCGACATGTCGCCAAGGAACACATTGATGAACTGAGGCAACTCGTCAAGACTGGTACGCCTGATGAAATCTCCAAATTTGGTCTTGCGAGGGTCATCCTTTGTGGCTTGAAGCGAGTCGCTCTTGTCGTTCACACGCATCGAACGGAATTTCAAGCAAATGAACGACTTCCCCCTGTAGCCTGTGCGCTCCTGCCTGAAGAACACGGGGCCAGGCGACGACAACTTAACCCCTATCGCAATGGGCAAAAAAATGATGGGAGACAACAGCAGCACCAGCGACGAAACAAGCAGGTCAAAAGCCCTTTTAATGGCTTTGTTGAATGGATTGTTGAGCGGATGGGGATGAATTGACAACACTGGCACCGAGCCAAAGGACTCTATCTCGAAACGACGCGATATATACTTGCTGAACTGAGGAACATAATAGAAGTTGATGGCATTGCGCTCGGCAAGCCTTATAATGTGCTGCAGCTCTTGCCTGTCGTTCTCGGGCATGGCACAGTAGAGCTCATCAACCGAATTGTTGTTCAAGAAATCCTCAAGGTCGCTTATCTCGCCCCGATAACTTGGCACATCGGCTGCCGGAGTTGTGGAGAAGAAGCCCACAATTTGATAGCCATAGCCCTGGTCTTGCTCCAGCTGCTCCATCAATCGCCTGCCGGCATCGGCCGAACCTCCTCCTATTATCACTATTCTCTTGTAGTTATAGCCCTTGCTGCGATACCACTTGAGAACTTTCCTTGACACAATCCACCACAATGCCAGACTCAACGAGAAGATGCTGTAAAATATCACCAACGGCTTCCAATTGATAGCATCTTCGACAAAAGACAGCAGCATCAGGAAGACAACAAAATGCAGCAACACATACTTGACAACCAGCACAAGCACCCTGTCGATGTATACAACCCGCTTGTCGTGAAACGTACTCAAAACATACACCACGACAAAAAACGACAAGTTAAGCATTAGCCACACTTGTTTTCCACCGAAAGAATCTTGCATAGTGCTGACAGCCCACCATGTCAGCACAAGCGACATGTTCAGCACCAGAAAATCGACAAGAAGGAATATCCAGCGTATGAAATGACCGTATCTGCCCTTTACTCTTAACACGGCACAAAGTTAGACATTTAAGTTTTTAATAAAAATGCTCTCATCTCTTCAAAGAAGACAACTAAGGACAATATTTAGGTTCTCTTTTTTTATTACGGACAAAAATGCGATTAATCGAGACAAAGTCAAACAAGGTGCAAGGTGAGAGCAGTGCCAAGCTCGCTTGAGCATTGCCGAACCGCAGCCCTTGTTATTCAACCTTGCTTGAAGCCTTGCGAGCGTGAGCATTTTATTCAATTGCCGCACGTCCTTACGCATTTGTAATTGTCTTTAATAAAAACGGCATTTAGCGCAAATTATCTTGTCATTGATTGTCTTTAAAAAAACTCTCGCTAAAGAAGACAACTAAGGACAATATTTAGGTACTCTTTGTTTATTACGGACAATTGCCGCACGCTTAATCGCAATTTTTAATGTAATGGCACTCTCGGCAAGCGAGCAGGCTTGCCGAGAGTGCTATAAGATTTCATCAAATCTTTTCGTCGATAATTTTTATCTTCTGCTCAAGGAGAGCTATTTCGTCTTTGAGATTTGAGATTTTGCGCTCCAGCTCTTTGACAATGCTGTTGCCATTCTTGGAGCTGGCAGTGAAGAAGCCCATGTTGTTCTCATAGGTCTTGAGTTCATTGCATTTCTGCTCAAAAGCCCTGACGAGTTTTTCTCGTTCATGATAGACTTTGTCGGCTCCCGATTGGCTCATTGAGTTTTCAAAGTTTGACAAGCGTGCACGCAGTGCCTTCATGTCAAATTTCTCAAAAGCTTTGTCGATGCATTCTTTATAGGAAGCATAGATCTTGTCTTTCTCTTTATAGGGGACATGTCCAATCGATTGCCATTTCGACATGAGGTCCCTGATCTTCTGAGGTGCGTTCTCTTCATCTTCCGAGTCAAGGACAGCCTTGAGCTCGGCGATAACCTCTTTCTTGGCCTTCAGGTTCTCGTGCTCAACCGAGCGTTGACTCGATGTCTGTTTCTTCTTCTGTTCAAAGAAGTAATCGCAGGCGCCAATGAAGCGTTTCCACACGGCGTCGCTGTGCTTCTTCACCACCGGACCTATTGTCTTCCACTCTTTTTGAAGAGCTATAAGAGCATCGGCAGTAGATTTCCAGTCGGTAGAGTCTTTGAGAGCCTCGGCCTTCTCACACAGTTCGTTCTTCTTGGCCAGGTTGGCAGCAAGTTCTTCCTTCATGGTCTTGAAGAAGGCGGCTTTCTTGGCAAAGAACTCATCGCAGGCCTTGCGGAAGCGGGCAAACAACGCTGCATTGACCTTGCGTGATGCAAAGCCGAGCTTCTTCCATTGCTCTTGAAGGTCAATTATCTGTTTTGTGGCTTCGTCCCAGGCGGCATAGGTCTTAAGTGCTTCGGTGTCGATAGCCTCTATTTTCTCGCACAGAGCGGTCTTGCCCTCGGCATTCTCTTTCTCGGCAGCTTTGCGGTTCTCGAAGAATGATTGATGCTTCTTGTTGATAACCGACGATGCGGCTTTGAATCGCGCCCATAGCGGCTCTCTTATCTCCTTTGACACAGGGCCTGTCTCTCTCCACTTGTCGTGCAGCATCTGTAGTTTCTTGAATGCTGTTATCACATCGGGTTCCTCGTCAAGGGCCTCGGCTTCTTCACATAGTCCTTGCTTGACCTCGAGGTTTTTCTTGAAGTCGTAGTCGCGCAGCTCCTTGTTCATCTTGAGCAGGTCATAGAAGTTTTCTATTGCTTGCTGATAGGCCTTCCACACCTCGGTGGTGTCGGTGGACGGCACTTCGCCTGCTGCCTTGAACTCCTGCTGCAGCTGCTGCACGCGAGAGTACTGCTTGTTGATGTTGTCGGGGTCTTGAGAGATGGTGTTTATCTCGTCGATGATGCCTTGTTTCTTCTCGAGGTTGGACTTCTTCACGGCATCTTGCTCGGCATTGAACTGGGCACGTTTCTCTTTAAACTCTCCAAGGAGCTCTTTAATCTTTGTCTCGAGGTCGTCCTCGGCTGCGACAAATGCAGCTTCATCGTTTCCCCTGTCGATGAAAAGGGTCTTTTCTTTCAGCACTTCTTCTTTGCGAAGTGCGAAGAATGCCGATTTTATTTGTGCTACGCGATCCTTGACATTTTCTACGGGCATTGTTAGCAACAGTTCAAGTTCCTTGACCAGGCCTTCTTTGTCAAGAGTGCCATAGTCGATCTTGGGAAGTTCTTCTTGCTGAGCTTCGGGCTCTTGAGCGTTTTCTTCCGCTACAGGTGCTTCGTCCACTGCTTCTTGAGGCTCTTCGGCTACAGTTTCTTGAGAAGCATCGGTTTCAGGAACCTCTTCAACGACAGGTTCCTTGGGAGCTTCTTCTTTAGGAGCCTCCTCAACGACAGGACTTACGGGTGCGGCTTCGGCCACATTCTCCTGATTTTCAACTTGTTTTTCTACTGCCACATCGGCTTTTTCCTCTGTAGATTTGTTTTCAACTGTCTCTGCGGCTTCGCTTGCCACAGTCTCAGCATTCAGAGTTACGTCTTTCTCGACATTTTCCATCGATTCTGACATTTCACGCGTTACCATAATAAACAATTTTTAAAAGGTAAATTCAACCTAATTTTTAATTTAACCCCAAAAATATAACTTTTTTGCGACATGAAGAAAAAAATGGACGTTTTTTTTACCAAACATCCATTTTTTTGCCTTGTTATCAATTAATGACACACAGAAAACTTGTCATTTAATCATTTCGGTATTTTTATGCATCAGGGCCATAATATATCAATGAGCAGTTGCTATCTCGAAGCACATGTTTAGCTGCCCGGTGGACATCGGCAGGGCCAAGGCTGCGATATTTATCGTTTTCGGCATTAATGCCCGCTGCTCCCCACAACAATTCATGTGAGCACAGCGACACCGCCTTCTCGGCATATCCCACATTGTCAAACAGCTTGTTTGACAGATACTTGTTGACATATTTCTTTATCTCATGGACGGTGACGCCATCTTCAAGCAATCGAGCGAGTACGCCGTCGATGGCGGCATTGGCCTTATCAAATGACACTCCATTAGACAGGCGAGCCCTGATGAAGAACAGGCCTGGGTCACGAGAACCCATTACCGAAGCATCGATGTCGGCAAACATATCACTCTTTTGTATCAACTCCTTGTAGAACCGAGAAGACTGACCATTACCCAGGACATCGCTTAGCAGGTCGGTGGCCTGATAGTCATCGTCACACCGGCCACACATGTGGTAGGTCTTGAATATCATGTTATGAGGCACTGCCGACTTGTGCGACAAGAAACGCAAGGCCGATTGCTGTGGCTCTTCAGGCAGCTTCCTCACCCACTTTGACGCTGGAGTGGCAATATCTCCAAACCATTTCTCGACCAAGGCAACAGCCTTGTCAAAATCCACGTTCCCCGAGATTCCAACGACCAGATTGCCTATATTGTAATGCCTGTGATGGAAGGCAAGAACATCGTCGAGAGTAAACTCTTTTATTGTCTCGATCGACAATCCTATCGTGGGCCATCGATAAGGGTGCTTCTCATAGGCAAGACCATGGGTCAAGTGCAGCGTGTCGCCATAGGGCTGATTAAGGTGTCGCTGCTTGAACTCCTCTATCACCACATTCTTTTGTATCTCTATGTTCTCGACCGACAAGTTAAGATTAAGCAGTCGCTCGCTCTCAAGCCACAAAGCGGTCTCCACATTTTGACTCGGGAGGATGTCGTAATAGTTTGTCACATCGATATTTGTCCAGGCATTGCTGTCGCCTCCGGCACGCTGCAACATGCCGTCATAGTTTGACACATGCTTTGTGCCCGAGAACATGAGGTGCTCCATCAAGTGGGCAAGGCCGGTTTTGTGAGGGTTCTCGTCGCTTGAACCAACGTCATACAAGAGATTTACAGCAACCATTTTGGTTGCTGCATCATAGTGATGGACTATCCTGAGCCCGTTATCGAGCCTGTGACACCTAAATCCTATCATTCAATGATTGTTGCCCTTATCACTTTCACGTCAACTGTGGGGCGGTCATAAGGCCCGGTTGCGACATTCTGGATTTTATCTACTACATCCATTCCCGAAATCACTTCTCCAAAAACGGTGTATTGGCCATCAAGATGGGGAGTACCACCCACGGTGGAGTAATCACGCCTCTGCGACTGGGTAAACTTAACAGGATTTTTGGCATACATCGCCTCGGTTTGCGATATCAGCTCATTTTGCAGATTCATCAGTGCGGTAGAGTCGCCTGCTGCTTGATAGGCAGTAATCTCCTGCATGTGCGACTGAGCAAGGGTCTGGAAAATCTCACCCTTGGCTTGCTCTCCCAAGCGTTGCTCGAGCATATCGAGTTGGCCAGTCGAGAAACGACGTCCTGTGACAATATAGAACTGAGAACCAGAGCTCTTTCGCTCAGGATTGGTCTGGTCGCCTTCACGAGCTGCTGCCACAGCACCATATTTGTGGTAAAGTTGAGGATAAACAAACTCGGCATCTATCTGATAGCCTGGATCTCCACTACCGAGAAGGTCATCGGCAGCCGCAGTTTTTGAATCGGGGTCACCGGTCTGCACCATGAAATCCTTTATAACGCGATGGAAAAGGACTCCATCATAAAACCCATCTTTCACAAGCTTGATAAAATTGTCGCGGTGCTTCGGGGTCTCATTATATAATACTATCTCAATATTTCCAAGCGAGGTTTCAAGCAGAACCTTGGTGCAGCTGGCAAATTGAGATTCTTGGGTTTGGCTTCGGGAATCTTGCATGGTTGATGAATTATTGGCTTGGGTTGAAAATGCAGTGAAAAAAGCAGCACACGTGGCTATAACCACCAACGTTAACGCTGCAATCCTTGTTCTACCTTTTAGTGTCATAACATATATATCTTTACTTAAGTTTTAATAAAATGCTCAAATCTCTCTAAAGAAGACAATTAAGACAATATTAAGGTACTCTTTTTTTATTAAGGACAATTGCCGCACGTCCTCGGGCGCATTTGTAATTGTCTTTAATAAAACGGCATCTGGCGCAAATTATCTTGTCATTGATTGTCTTAAAAATCACGTTTCGAGAATTTTACCTATTTTAGAAACTTATATATCTTTATAAACCATTAAATGCCCACAGGATAAAGACGCTTGTAGATGCGACGGAAGTTATCATCGCTCAACGACAGCTCGGTGGCGCGCTGTTTATAGTCGTCGCCCCATATCGAAGCTGCCAGACTTGCAAGATAGGCACGATCGCGGTCGACAGTTATCTCGGCCTTGATCAACCTGTCAATCTGTGACGAATAGACTTGCTTGTCTATCGCATTGAGATAACGGGCAGTGCTCACGACAAACTGTCCAGTACGGTCCACCCTGATGATATTATCAATCAGAAAGTCAATTTCTTCACCCAAATTCTCACTTTCAATATTGTTGGCTATATACTCATAGGTGAGCAGACCGCTGTCGTCTTTCTCTAATAGTTTCTTTTGTTCTGGGTCCATAATAACAGTGTCTCTGATTATCGATTTATTTTAAACTGTCAGAATTATCACTGCAAAGATATATAAAAAATATTCAATCTCAAAAAAGTTTTTCAATTCGGTCAACAGAATCCGAAAGCATAAAACTAAAAAAAAGAGACACATCGCTCGATTATGAGCCACGTGTCTCGAATTCTTCTCACCAGAGTTCCTGTGCTGGTGTAATCTTGATGGAGATTGTTTTAATTTGCGATATAGCCTTCAAGTCCTGGCACATCGATGCCTGTGGTTGTATAGGCTCTTGCAAATTGCTTGAGGAAATTGATGGCAGACAGCCTTGGTCCACGCTCTACTTGATCCTCTTGTTTTTCAAATTTTAATTCTTCGGTGTAGTTTTCTTGCATAGGCAGCCTTTCTTTAATTGTTATTCAATCTTATAACGCACTTAACTGCCTATTATTATTCAATATAGTTATATTTTTTCAAAAAAGTTATTAACAAGCAAACGAGAGGCCACCCGCGAGACCGGGGAAGCAGGATTATGACTCCTGGATTCTTCTTTAAGGGAATTGAAGTTTTTGCTTTTTAAACCTATCTATATCGAGTTGCTCGAGCCCGCAGTTGTCGAGCGAACGATATTCATTGTGGTCGTTGATATAAACGCGTTGATGACTCTTGAAGTCATTGTTGCTCAATGCGAGAGTGTTGTCTTTATAGGGGGTGTTGATGCCACTCAAGTCAAGCAGTGTGTGGAAAACAACCATGTTGGTCGAAACAGGCATCTGGTTGTGTGCCTTGAGATTTGCCACAGCCTCGGGATATTGCTCGGCAAAACTGCGAGATGTCCACACAAGCAACGGCACACGCAACTGGTAGTAGGTGGGAATGGGTGAGGCATGAAGAAAACAGCCTCGACTGTCGTCGAAGATGTCCTCGCCATGATCGCTGGTGAAAACTACCGCACTGTTAACACCCTTGGCCTCGACCGCACGAATAATATTTGACAACACCTTATCGGTGTTACGTATGGTGTTATCGTAGGCATTGATGAGCTCACGACGATAAACCCTCTCGGCCGAAATCACATTATCAGGCTTGAAATAAGCTTCATTGCGCGGGTATCGATCCTTGTAGTTGAAATGCGAGCCATACATGTGCACCACTATAAAGAGCTTTCCACCGTCATATTGCTCAAGGCGCGTCTTCACACAGTCAACGAGTTCGTCGTCAAAGTTGCTCACCCTAAGCTCCATAAGCGAGACTTTGTCCTTGAGAAATTTCACCTCTTGAGCCTCGCTGCCGAAGGCGTCGATAAACGAATGGTTTCGTTGCTGGTTGCTGTAGAAAGCCGTTTTATAGCCCGCCTCTTTAAAAGCGGTGATGATGCCCTTGCGGTAATATAAACTGTCATAGGCCTCATTACCTGCACTCGACATGATTGTTGGCACGCTCTTGTGAGTAGTATTTGACATTGTCAGGGCGTCACGATAAACCACGAGCCCATCTATCGCGCTGCATCCTGGATTGGTGTTACGCCGATAGCCATAAAGACTCCAATTGTCGGCACGTGATGTCTCCCCTATCACAAGCACATAAATCTCGGGCACGCTGTCGTTGCGAGTTGTTGTTGCTTTATAGGTGAAATTGCGTGAAGTCTCGTCATATCGCGACTGCTTCACGGCACGCTGAACAGCAAGCCCCATGTTGTAAGTGCCATTTACAGGGAATATGTCATCAAGTACCCTGAACTTTTTGTCAACAAATATGTTTGTGACAAGCATGAGCACACCCACCGCCAGCAATGGTATGCTCCACCGGCACTGAGTGCGACGGAACTTGTCGCTCAGCATAGTCTTGGCACGAAGCGACACTATCGACATGGCTATGCCAAAACCGTAAAGCCCTATCACAAATATCACAGCAACGAGCAGGTTGGCAAGCAGCTCGGTGGCTTCACCGGGGTTGGTTGTGAGCACGTTGAGGAACATGTCCACCGCTATAGGCGACTTGCCATATAGCCACAAGAGCACTATCTGGAATGCATCGACAAACATGAACCAGAACAGCCACCAGAACATCTTTCCTGGCTTGCGCGCCCAAGTGAGTGCCCAAGCATAAAACCCAAGTGGCATCACAATCTGGACTATGCGAGTAAACAACGATGTCGACTCGGTGAATAACATGAAGATATTGGGCAATATCGCCATGAACAGAAAAAGCCAGTAGATGTATTGTTGATTGGTAAATATTTGTTTAAAGCGCTTCATTTACTCTTGGGTTTGTCTCTAAAAAGCCTGCAAAGTTAATAATTTTTATTGAAAACAGAGCAATGTTGCAAAGTAATGTGTACTTTTGCACTTTGAAAAAACCAGTGCTCGATGAATAATCTATACTTGCAATTGTGGGTTACGTTCATGAAGATTGGCGCATTCACCTTTGGCGGTGGATGGGCTATGATTTCAATTATCGAGCGTGAGATTGTCGATAATCACAAGTGGATTGCAAAAGACGAGTTTCTCGACCTGCTCGCAATAGCTCAAGCAATGCCCGGCATCCTGGCGGTGAACATCGCCGTGGTGATAGGCGACAGGCTAAAGGGCGTTAAGGGCAGTATGGCAGCAGCCTTTGGCACGATATTGCCATCGTTTCTCATCATCCTTGCCATCGCCATTTTCCTCACTCCCGATACCATCAAGAACAACGAAGTGCTCTCGCGCATTTTCAAGGGCATCAGGCCTGCCGTAGTGGCCCTCATCATAGCTCCGGTAATCACCACCGCCCGCGCCGCCAAAATCAACTGGAAGACCATCATCATCCCTGTGGCGGTGGCCTTGCTCATCTACTCGGGACTCCCCATCGTCTCAAACCCCATCCTATACATTATTGTGGGAGGAATTGGCGGCTATGTCTACTATACCCACTTCACCTTAAAGCAGCGAAAGGAGAACGACCAATGAGCATCTACCTGAAACTAATTTGGGCTTATCTCAAGATTGGCCTGTTCGGCTTTGGTGGCGGTTATGCCATGCTCTCACTGGTGCAGAACATCATCGTCGAGAACGGCTGGCTCAGTAGCCAGATGTTTACCGACATTGTCGCCATCTCGCAGATGACGCCAGGCCCCATAGGCATCAATAGTGCAACCTATATTGGATATGTGTCAACAGGAAGCGTGTGGGGCTCGATAATAGCCACCCTTGCAGTGGTGTTACCGCCCTACCTGCTCACGCTCTACGCCAGCCACTACATCTCGCGCCACAGCGACAGCACCATCATCAAGGGTGCCTTCACAGGTCTGAGACCGGTGGTGGTGGGCCTCATCGCAAGTGCAGCGCTGCTGCTCATGAACAAGGAGAACTTTGGCAGCGCCGGCAGCAGCGACCAGTTCCTATCAATCATCATCTGCATTGCATCGTTCTGCGTGGTATATTTCACCCGTATTCACCCAATTGTAGTAATAATACTGGCTGGCATTGCCGGCTATTTCCTTTTTTGATTATGACCTATAAAGAAGCCACCCAATATCTTTTCAGCCAGCTTCCCGCTTTTGAGCGACAAGGAGCAAGTGGATACAAACCAGGACTGGGCACAACCATTGCACTCGACGACTGGCTGGGGAATCCACACCGAGCCTACAAGTGCATCCATGTAGCAGGGACCAACGGTAAAGGCTCTGTAGCCAACATGCTTGCCGCCACGCTCCAGGCAAGTGGTTACCGCGTGGGGTTGTTCACTTCGCCTCATCTTGTGGACTTCCGCGAGCGCATCCGCGTTAATGGCGAGATGATTTCAAAGCGCACGGTAAGCCGTTTTGTAGAGCGATGGATGGAGAGCGGTCTGGCGTGCGAGCCATCGTTCTTTGAACTGACAACAGTGCTTGCATTTGAGTATTTCAAGCAGCAAAAGGTGGACTATGCTGTGATTGAGGTGGGCCTGGGCGGACGTCTCGACAGCAGCAACATCATCACTCCCATCCTGAGTATCATCACCAACATCTCAATTGACCACACCCAGTTCCTGGGCAACACGCTCACCGAGATTGCCAGCGAAAAAGCTGGCATCATCAAGCCTGGCGTGCCTGTGGTAGTGGGCGACGCCTCACAACCCGAAGTACGCAAGGTCTTTGAAGACACAGCACTGGAGCAACATTCCCCTATCATCATCTCAAGTGATGAGCCAATCGTGACCGGTTCGTTGAAAAACTCCGACGGCACTTTGTCAATCTCCACAACCGAATATAACGCCCCACTCACTTGCCAACTCAGCGGTGACTATCAAGTGGCAAATATCAACACTGTGCTTCATGCTATAGAAACACTGAAGAAGATTGGTGTTAAAATCAATAAAAGCGCAGTAAAAAAGGCCTTGGCGCACGTGTGCCAGTACACAGGATTTATGGGCCGATGGATGGTGATAGGAAAGAATCCTACGGTGATTTGCGATGCTGGGCACAACGCAGGAGCTTGGGCTATTCAGTCAAAACAACTGCGAGAGTTGAAATGTGACAAGTTGCACATGGTGCTCGGTTTCTCGGCCGACAAGGACATCGACACAGTGCTCGGCATGATGCCAAAGGATGCCATCTACTATTTTACCCAGGCACAATCGTCACGTTCAATGAAAGCCGAAACCCTACAAGCCCTCGCTGCAAAGCACGGCCTGAAAGGAGATGCCTATCCCATAGCACTCAATGCCTACAAGGCAGCAAAAAAAGCCGCCAGCAAGAACGACGCAATCTTCTTGGGCGGCAGCTTCTATGTTCTGGGCGACTTGTTCAAGCACATTGCTGCTGTAAGCAGTAAGCTATAAGCAACTTGTTTTTAAAAAAAGCAGTGGAGCTGTAAGCCGGGTTATGTGGCCGTTACCCGTGGGTAACGCCGCTTGTCATTTATCTGTCTGGACGTGTTGCCACGCCAGTATAGCAGTCTACCCCCCGCCAATAGACGAGCAGCCCTGACGGTATACTTGACCTTGCAACTCGCAGGTGGTGCGGCGCGCCATGTCGCCGTGGCGCCCGGTGGGCTCTTACCCCGCCTTTTCACCCTTACCTGTCCCAAGGACAGGCGGTTATTTTCTGTCACCTTAACCCTGAGGTCACCCCCAGCTTCCCGTTAAGAAATGCGATGCTCTGTGTTGCCCGGACTTTCCTCCCGCACTCTAAATGGTGCGAGCGACAAGCCACCCCACTGCTTGATGTCAAATCGCGTTTTGCGGCTGCAAAGGTACATTTTTTTTATCAAACAATTGCCATTATGAAATCACAAATTTCAGATTCCTCAAATTCGGATGTCTGAAACTAAAATGCCTTGAAGCTCATGTCGAGCGACTTCACGCTGTGAGTCAAGGCACCCACCGAGATATAATCCACACCACACTCGCCGTAGGCTCGCAGTGTGTCGATGGTGATGCCGCCACTCGACTCGGTCTCGACCCGACCATCAACGATTTTCACTGCCTCGCGGGTGAGCTCGGGGGTGAAGTTGTCGAACATCACTCGGTCCACGCCACCTGCTGCAAGTGCTTCGCGCAGCTCATCGAGATTGCGAACCTCAATCTCAATCTTGAGGTCCTTGTTGTTCTCCTTGCACCAGCGTTTTGCGCCCTCGATGGCAGCTGTGATGCCACCAGCGAAATCCACATGGTTGTCTTTGAGCAGAATCATGTCAAACAGCCCTATGCGATGGTTGCATCCGCCACCAATCTTCACGGCATCCTTCTCCATAATGCGCATGCCGGGAGTGGTCTTGCGGGTGTCGAGCACCTTGGTGTGCAAGCCCTCCAGTTCTTTCTGGTAACGGGCAGTGACAGTAGCGATGCCGCTCATGCGTTGCATGATGTTGAGCATCAAGCGCTCGGTCTGCAACAGCGACTGTACCTTGCCTTCAACAATGAATGCGATATCGCCGGGCTTCACATGAGCCCCATCCTCGATATAGGTAGTCATCTTGAGCTCGGGGTCAAACTTGTCAAACACTTTCTTAGCCATCTCCACACCGGCGAGGATTCCTTCTTCTTTTATTATCAAGCGTGAACGTCCCATCTCATCGGCAGGTATGCTGCACAATGTGGTGGCATCACCATCACCAACATCCTCGGCAAACGCCAAGTCTAACAACTCATCTATCAATTCGTCTCTTGTTTTCATATCATTTCTTGTGTTATAGTTACAATGCAAATAAAGCCAGCACTTTATAGAAGTCTCCCGAAGGGATTTCTAAGAATTCGGGAGTAATGCGATGCCCCAACTGCGATGACTCGTGGAAGCGGTCGCCTACCAATTCTCGATATCCGTCGCGCAAGTCACCAAGCAGTTCATCGTGTGAGCTACCAATGATGTGTGTCACACCGGTGATATACTTCTCAATGCCACGAAACTCGTCAAGATCGCTATGGGTGCAAGTGAAGGTCTGAACACCATCCTCTCGCTCGTTGTAATACTCCACTTCCTGTCCTATTTCAGGCAAGAATCGCAGGCTTTGCTCAGGAGCGAGGACTGGATTGACAGCAATCTTGGGGATTTCGACCTTAGCGCACAGAGTGTAGAATCCTCCCAACGACGTGCCAACAAGAATTTCAATGCCATGTTCTGCAATATAATCTTCTATCTTCCTGATTGATTCTTCTGGGTGATGCGTCACATCAAAAGCGTGCACCTCAACATCATGGTAGTTGGCCTTGATGTTGAGGATTGTGCTGCTTTTAGCCGAGCTCCTGAACCCGTGAATATAAAGCATTTTTTTCTTTGCCATATCACTTCTTTGAGGCTTTTTTAGTAGCAGGCTTCTTCGCCGGAGCCTTCTTTGCCGGAGCTTTCTTTGCTGGAGTTTTCTTTGCTGAAGTTTTCTCAACCTTGGACTCAGGTTCGGGTTCGTTTCCCTTCTCTTCTACTTTAGGCACAAAGTCTCCAGTGGTGTCTTTTACAATATTGTTTCGCAAAAGCTCCACCTCACGATTGAGCTCTTCAATCTCTTTTTCCTGATTGCGGATGGTGAGCAACAAGGCATTAAGCTCCTCGTTTTCTATCTCCTCGGGGAACTGCTCGCGCACGCGAATCAAGAAGTCGCTCAACACGTTCATATAGTTGGTGAACGCGGCATAAGGCGAGTCATATGGGCTGTAGTGCGAGTGTACCGAGCCGTCGCTGCTGTGCTTGGTGCTCATGTAGTAGAAGTGGTCACTTGCCTGAAGGTAGTTCCAGTCTTGACGTATGCGCTTGTCGGTCACCATGCGAATGCGCTCGCTCAGGCAATAGAGTTTGTTGACGGCTTCGTCTTGCAAGATGTTTCCCATCCAGGCGCTGGTGTCTCGCGCTTCATCGGCCCACGATATGGGATGCATGACCGAGAGCTCGCCCACAGGCTTCATCTTGGATACCACCTCGCTTGGAGTCATAAACCCTATGTTCTGCTCGCCGGCGAAGCGTGGAAGTGCTTTCATAAACTCAAAAATGCCGCTTTCACGAGGCTGAAGCTCACCAAAGGTCTCATAGTTCATGAACAGGTTCACCAGCATCTCCTCCTCGGGCAATGCCGCAATCCAGTTTATGTACTTGTCGGCTGTCAGAGGATAAGCCCCCCACTCAGGGTTGCTGAAGCGGAATGAAATATCGTCGCTAAGCTTCGAGTTCTTCAGCAACAGACGGAGTTTGGGAGCCGAAGCTGCCTTGTAAAGATAGTTGGGAGACTTCCATCCCAAGATGTGCTTCGCTCCATCGGTAATAGCACCTTTAAATCCCATTGATGCCACCATCGATGCAATATCGTCGTCATAGATGAGCTCGGTGTTGCGGAACACCTTGGGTTTCTGACCAAAGAGCTGATAAATTTTCTCATCATGGGCTTTTACCTGAGCCATAAACTCCTCGGGGTCGACAAGCGACGACAACGAGTGAGCATAGGTCTCACTCAGGAACTCCACGCAGCCGGTATCGGCAAGATCCTTCATCGAGTCGATAAACTCGGGAACATACTGTTCAAGCTGCTCAAGGGCAGTGCCACTGATTGAGAACGCCACTTTGAATTTCTTTCCATTCTCCTTTATCATGTCGAGCAGCATCTGGTTGGCTGGCATGTAAGAGCGCTGGGCAATTCGAGTGATTATGTCGTCGTTGGCAAAGTCATCATAGTAGTAGTGGTCATTGCCAATATCAAAGAAACGGTAGGTCTTGAGACGGAATGGCTGATGTATCTGAAAATAAAAGCAGATTGATTTCATGTTACTTGAAGTATTATTGTGGTTGATAATTATCGGTTGATTAATCGCTTATAGATGTCAATAACCTTGGCACCGGCACGGTCCCAGGTAATCTTGCTCACCTCCTCAAGACCCTGCTCACGCAGCTGCCTGTACATGCCGGGATACTTGATAATGGAGTAGATAGCATCGGCTATGGCGTTTGTGTCCCAATAGTCGACCTTGATAACGTTGTTTAATATCTCGGCGCAACCGCTCTGCTTGGAGATGATTGATGGAACGCCCATCTGCATCGCTTCCAAGGGCGAAATGCCAAATGGCTCACTAACCGATGGCATAATGTACACATCGCTTGCCTTGAGCATCTCATACACCTGACGGCCCTTCAAGAAGCCCGTGAAATGAAAACGTCCCGCAATGTGTCGACGAGCTGCAAGCCTAATCATTTTCTCCATCATGTCGCCACTGCCAGCCATCACAAACTGCACGTTGTGAACCTTCTGCAGCACTTGCCAAGCTGCGTCAACAAAATATTCAGGTCCTTTTTGCATCGTGATTCGACCTAAGAATGTGACAACCTTCTCGTGCTTGGGCGGAACCTCGATATCGAGCAGTTCCTGACTAAGCGGCTCTACAGCATTGTGCACGGTAGTAACCTTGTCGGGGCTGATGCCATATTTCTCGATGACCGTTTTGCGCGTGAGATTGCTCACGGTAATGATATGGTCGGCGTTGTTCATTCCATCTTTCTCGATATTGAACACGGTGGGGTTCACATTACCACGACTGCGATCAAAATCGGTAGCATGAACATGTATCACCAATGGCTTGCCTGTCACCTGCTTGGCGTGGATGCCTGCAGGATAGGTGAGCCAGTCGTGAGAGTGAATAACATCAAAGTCGACTGTGCGGGCTATCACTCCTGCCACAATCGAATAGTTGTTGATTTCCTCAAGCAGATTGTCGGGATATCGTCCTGAAAACTCTATACATCCTAAATCATTGGTGTTCATGTAGTTGAAATCACTGTAGATGTGGTCTCGAAGGTCAAAATAGGTTTGAGTGTCCATCACCTTGCCTATTCTGCTCTCAACGTAGTCCCAGCTCACACCACGCCAAGCCACAGGGGTGTTGTTGGCGCCAATGATACGAGCAAAGTCCTTGGGTTCATCACCCCATGGCTTGGGAATGACAAAAGTGATGTCCATGTCGCCACACTGAGCCATTCCCTTAGTAAGACCAAAACTTGCTGTTCCAAGACCTCCCAGGATGTGTGGAGGAAATTCCCAGCCAAACATTAAAGCCTTCATATTTTGTGTTTTAGTTTTTTAAGAATTTATAACTCCAATGTTCTTGAACAGGCGAAGCACTCGTAGCACACCACCCACATTGGGGGCGTAGCTCACGGCACCTCGGCCTATGAATGGTGGGTTGCCGTCATAAAGTTCGGAGAGCGTGCCTATGCCGCCTTGCGACATCTCGTCCTCAAACCCTATCATCATGCGCTCGATGAATGAAGCACCATTGATGCCAAACACCTTGATGTAAGCATCGGTATAGAATCCCATGAGCCACGGGCGAGCCGAACCAGCATAATAGGCCACCTCACGCTGCTCGGGATTTCCCAGATACCACGGCTTGTAGCCCCAGCTCTTTGGGCTCAACGTGCGCAGCCCCTTGGGTGTGAGCAATTCCCTCGTCACCACATCGAGCAGGCGCTTGCGTTGACGACGGTCCAGTGGCGAGTAGTCAAGTCCTGCTGCTATAATCATGTTGGGCCTTACACTGGGATCGGCATAGGAACCGTCGACATAATCGTACAGATAGCCATAGTCATTCAGGAACATCTCCACAAACGAGGGCTTGGTCTGGTCGCTTATCTTGGCAAGTGAAGAGACATAGTCCTGCTCGCCTTCAATGTCGGCAAACATTTCCTGCGCAAATCTCAATGCATTATACCACAAAGCATTAAATTCAACAAGATAGCCGGTGCGAGGCACCATGGGTGAGCCGTCGGGGTGGGTAGAGTCCATCCACGACATGGGCTTGCGGGTGCCATCGGTGCTCACTAAGCCATTGGGATTGAGTTGAAGATTGGGATGCTTGCCCGATATTATGTGGTCTAACATCGCCTTGATGAGAGCGCCATAACGCTCGCGGGCAACTTCCATCCCTGCATCCTTGGCATACTCCTGTATTGACCATATAGCCCACAACGGGACATCGGGGAGGTCTATGCCCTTGAGGTGCTTGTCGAGAGCGCCATCTTCAACAAAGCGAAGCAAGGCTTTCTGTGCCGTGTCCATTATCTTCTCAAAATCGGGGCGGTGATGATTGGAGATTGTGCATCCTGGCAGTGCCAGGAACTCGTCGCGCGCACGAATCTTGAACCATGGGTATCCAGCCAGGATGTAATTGCCGTCGTCGTTGGTCAGGTAGAATTGTTTTGCACTGTTCTTAAGGCAATTGTAGAAACTCGTGCGTGGTGTGCGCGACTGCACCTCGTCCTCATGCATGCGGCTCAGGTTGCGGGTGTTCACTTCATCGATACCTGCCGAGAAGATTAGAGGCTCGCCTTTCTTGATATCTATTTCAAAGTAGCCTGGGACATAGAGGTCCTCGGTATAGGGTATGCCGCGCTCCATGTCCTTGATATATTCAATGCCCTTGTACCAGTGTGGGTCAAAGACAAACCGGGGCTTGTGATTGAACTGCATGTAGAGAGTGGGATATCCTTCATACATGCATGTTGCAATACCATTGTGTACTTCCCTGTACTCTTGACTTGCCACCGAGTTCTCGACGCACAGGTCATTAGCGTTGCGGAAGGCAAGGAACGGGCGGAACTGCAACGTGGTCTTGGAGTGAGCCTCAACGAGTGTGTAACGGATGAGGATGCGGTTCTCGTTGGTGATGAAAATCTTCTCGCGTTTCATTATCACACCGCCCACACGGAAGGTGTGGGTGGGCACACGCTCGCAGTCATACTCGCGAATGTACTTGTGCCCGTTGGGACTGAACACGTTGCCCTTGTACTTGTGAAGACCCAAGTTGAATGGTGCACCATGCTGTATCACGGTCTCGTCGAGCGAGGAGAGCATCACATGGCTATTGTCATCAACTTCGGGTACAGGAATCACCAGCAAGCCGTGCTGCTTGCGAGTGTTGCATCCCACTATCGTGGTGCAATGATAAGCCCCCGATTGATTGGTCCTGAGTATCTCCTTGCCAAGCGACTGCTCAAGATTTATCATCAAGTTTTTATCAAATTTTAAATAGCTCATTTATAGTATGTTATGTGTAATGGTTAATAAGTTTTCAATGTGTTTTTTCTTATATAGGACAATGCATTTCATGCAATCGAACAAATTTACAACATTTTCAAATAACACACAAAATATTTTCACTTTTTTTTTCAACACATTCTTTTTTTATCATTTTCTACTCATCCTTATCTTTTTTCACGTCTCATGATAAGGTCGACAAACATCCTCACCCTTGCTAAATACTCACGGCCATGAATTTTGAGATATTTGTTCCATTTAACAACGTCTTCAGCGTTGTAGGACACGGCATCAACACCATTACAGAGGGCAAGGAAAACAGCACGCTGGTTGTGAAAACGCTGTGATATGATAGTCACACTCGATTGACCATAGACTTTATTAGTATGAACTATCGAGTTCAGGGTTCTGAATCCCAATTTGTCAAGAACGATGCTCTCGGCAGGCACGCCGTGAGCAATCAACGCATCACGCATTGCCTGTGGCTCATCGTAATCCTCACCGCTGCGGTCGCCGCTGAGCAGCAACCAATCAACTTTACCCATCTTGTAAAGACGCGCTGCGGCCTCGACGCGATAAACAAAATACATATTTGCACCTCCATCGGGAGCCAAAGGCGACGTGCCAAGCACAAGCCCCATCTTGTTGTGCGGAACACGCTCGGCATCGTCAAAACAGCGACCTCCGGCACGAAGCCGAACAATAGCGTCACACACTACCGTAATCACAGTACAAGCCATTGCACCCCACAAACCCAATCGCAACATCAATAGTCTGATTTTCATTATATTCTGTTATTTTCAGAACGTGAAATGCAACTGAAAACGGAGGCCACTGCGATTGATGCCGGGATTGTCGCGATAGCTCAACCGCCACACATAGTCCACTCGCAAGAAGGTGAGAATGTTGTCAAGGCCCACACCAATCTCCATGTAGGGCCGCTTGCCCATGGGCTGGCACAGGGCCACTTCGGGGAACCTGTACAAGTCAGGGTTGAGAGCTGGATTGTTCTTGTCGGTCAGACGGCCCCACCACCCTCTGAACGACACCACCTCGCGCATCTTCAGCTTCTTGATTAAAGGAATGCGGTTCAAGATGGCACCATTAATCCAGTAGGTGACATCCCATGAGAGATACTGGTCGTTGACAAACTCCATGGCGTTCATGAGCGCAAATGATTCGGGCTGGATAAAATAAGACAGGTTGGCATTAGGTATCAACAATTCGGGATATGGCACACGGCTCCAGATCTTACCAGCGCGCACAATAATATCGGTGTACCCGAAGGCCGAAAACCAAAATCGCTTCTGAACACCAATTTCGGTTTTGTTGACGGTGTAGTCACCACCCAGGAAGCCTCGCGGCAAGAAGGTGTGTGAGAGGGTGAACACAGGAGCGTCTTGATTGATGGGAATGCGATAGGAACGGGTTTGATAGAACTTCTCGCCTGGAGCATAACGCAATGTGAGGTTGAAACCAGCAGTGTTGTAATGTCCATAGCTATTGCCGTCGCCACAAGTGAATGGCAGAAACACCGAGGCCTCATGTCGCCGATGCTGCAAGGAAGCAGCAAACGAAAAGCCCCACTGCGTCTCGAGCTTGTACTCAAGCTTTGTCTCCCTAAGGTATATCATCTTGTTGTCCTTGTGACGTCTTACAACAAAAAACACATTATTGGGATTGGTGTAAAGAAAATGCTGACCCAATTTGTCCACATCATAACGGTGAGTGAGTGATAACGAATTGACTGGAAACTCGCTGGAATGTTTTTTCTTGTCAAGGAAAGAATATTCCACTTGTCCCATATACTTGAACTTCTCGTCGCGAGTGCCGTAGGCCACATAGAACCTGCCAAACCAGCGAGGGTTGAGCCTTGCAGTTGTCATACCACCCAATCGCAGGCGAACGCCCTCCAGCGAATTGCCGCCAATAGTACTTCCCAGTGGACCAATGTCAAACTTACTATCGACAGCGCTGGTGTTGATATATCCGTTTAATATCGCCACCGCCACCTTCTCACACCAGTAGAAGGTCTTAGACTCACGCAGTCGTGAGAGCATGTCTCTCACCGTGCTCTCATTCTTTGCTGCCACCACAGGCCTATGTGCTATCCAGTAGCTTTCGTCACGACTGATGTTTCCACTCATGAGAACTTCGGCACTCTGGTCAAAGATTCTCATGTCGCGGGGTGGCTTGAAATTGTGACCATCATAGTAGGTCTGGCGGCGAGCATATATCTCGGGCGTTTTGGGTGCTATCTTGAACTCCACAAGCAGGTCGTCGCGAACCTTGAGACGGGTGCCGTCGGAGGCCTTAATATACTCCTGCTCCAAATACACCTGGTTCACATAGTTGAGGTTGATGTTGTGAGGCACGTTCATCATCACCTTGGAAATGAACATCGTGGAGTCACCCACAGGAACATACAGCCTTCCCAAGAAGCCAAAAGTCTCGGGAGTGAAAGGTGCGAATGTCAGCTCATAGCACTCCACCCCATCCACCATTAGTGTGTCGAGATAATACTTGTAGAAGTCGGGGCCAAGACTTGACAAGGGACTCACAAAGCGATTGTGCATGAAGTTGATGTCGCTGGAGAAAATGTCCATCTCACTGAACACGTCATCGATATATTTCTTGAGGCTCTCGGTATCGATTTGTTCGTCGATGCCGGCATGATTGAGAGCCCTAACCACCTCGCGATGAGTAGAGGGCGACTTGCGGTAATGCTCATCACTAACCTTTTCCTGTATCGACCAGGGCAGGATCATCTTCCCCGTGATATCGCTGGTGTCGACATATTCCTTGAGGAAATGATAATTCTGTGCAAACAAGTCGCGGGTGCTTGCGACATTGAAATTATTGAAGCCAAATGAGACCCTCTCATACTTGTCGTAGTTGTAATATTCATGGTTGAGCGGATTGTAATCATTGTGGCGGGAGCGCAATCGCTCGACAAAGGCCACCGCAGGATTGCCCTCCTTGACATACTTACCGGTCTTGCTCACTATCACCTCGTTAAGCATCACCATGGTGGGAGCCAACTTTATGTCGAGCTCGGTATACTCACCAAGTGGCACCACTATCTCTTGGGTCATGTAACCCACGGCTGTCACTTGGAGCTTTTCGAAATCCACACCGGTGACAATGGTGAAGCCTCCTTGGTCGTTGGTCAAGGCACCAGTCTGAGAGCCAATGAGAAAAATCTGGGCATAAGGGATACCTTCTCCTGTCACCGAGTCGGTCACAACGCCCTTGATGCGTGTGTAACCATCACCAGGCTCCTGACCATGTGCCGACATGGCGATGAAAGTCATCAACAAAGCCACAAGATATCTAATCAATGCAGGATTCATAATGCACAATTGGGCTGCGCCTTCTTTAATGCAGAATTCTCTCGCCTCTCTCAACTCTCTCAACTCTCACCTCTTCCCTCTCACAAATCAAACCTTGCGACTCAGCAGCGCCACATTCTCAACGTGATGAGTGTGAGGGAACATATCAACAGGCTGAACAGCATCTACACGGTATTTCACGTCAAGCATGGCTATATCACGGGCCTGCGTTGCAGGATTGCAACTCACATACACGATGCGGCGTGGCTCGGCATCAAGAATCACACCCACCACATCTTCATGCATGCCAGCACGCGGGGGGTCGACAATCATCACGTCGGGGATGCCGTGCTGTGCCACAAATTCTCGCGTGAGCACATCTTTCATGTCACCGGCGTAGAACTTAGTATTCTCAACACCGTTAACGCGCGAATTTAGCTTGGCGTCTTCTATGGCTTCGGGCACATATTCTATCCCTATCACCTCGCGCGAGCGACGAGCCACAAAGTTGGCAATCGTGCCAGTGCCGGTATATAGGTCGTAAACGAGCTCATTGCCTGTGAGCTTGGCGAAGTCACGCGCCACCTTATACAGTTCGTAAGCCTGCTCGCTGTTGGTCTGGTAGAACGATTTGGGTCCCACTCTGAACTTCAGGCCTTCCATTTCCTCTTCGATGTAATCGCGACCACTGTAGAGCACAAACTCCTGGTCGCCGAGCGAATCATTGACCTTGAGGTTAACAACATACATTAGCGACGTAATCTGAGGGAAACGGTCTTTCAATGTGCCCATGACATCATCAATAGCCGTGGGGTTGTCTTCGCCGAAGACCACAACGAGCATGATTTCTCCTGTGCTGGCGGTGCGCACCATCATCATGCGCATGAAACCCTCGTTGTTGCGAATGTCATAGAAGGTATATCCCCGCTCTTGTGTATAGTCACGCAGGAACAGGCGAAGCTGGTTGCTGATGTCGTCTTGCAGCCAGCATTTCTCAATGTTGAGCACCTTGTCAAAGCCTCCTGGGATGTGAAACCCCACAGCATTTCGGTTTGGGAACTCGATACCACTCTGCATCTGCTCGGTAGTAAGCCAGCATTTGTTGCTGAAGGTGAACTCCAACTTGTTGCGATAGAAGGTTGTCTTTTTAGATCCAAGGATGGGTGTAATCTCGGGCAGAGGGACCTTGGCGATGCGCTCCAAAGCGTCGACCACCTGCTGCTGCTTGCACTGCAGCTGGTAGTTATAGGGAAGATGCTGCCACTTGCAACCGCCACAAGTGCCAAAGTGCTGACACATAGGCTTCACACGCAACTCGCTGGGTTTGACAAGTTCTTCTATCACTCCCTCACAGAAGCTGTGTTTCTTGCGGGTAATTTTCACTCTTGCGACATCGCCTGGCGCACCATAAGGGATGAAAACCACCATATCGTTCCAGCGACCTAAGCTCTTGCCCTCGGCAGCCACTCCCGTAATCTCAAAATCCTCAAGCAGAGGCAAATTCTTCTTCTTTCCCACAGGCCTAAAAATTGCTTTTGTTAATATCAACTGCAAATATAACGAGAAATTTCTTAACCATCCGCATTTCTCTCCTTTTTTTCAAAGCCACACCACCAAGATTTAAAAAAATTTTTCTTTTTAATACTTATTCAAAAAAATATCACCAATTCATGAGTATTTGTATTTAAAAAACGCTAACTTTGCACCATGCAAGGCAGAGACCTTGACGTGCATTCCCGTTAACTAATTTAAATAAATATAAGCTTCACATGGAAAAAGTTCAATGTTTGATAATCGGCTCTGGACCAGCTGGATATACCGCAGCGATATATACCGCGAGAGCCAATGTGAAAAATGTGCTCTTTGAGGGCTTGCAGCCAGGAGGACAGTTGACCACCACAACCACCATCGAGAACTTCCCTGGTTTCCCGGCAGGAATTGACGGCTATGACCTTATGACCAAGATGCGAGAGCAAGCTGTTAATGTGGGAGCCAACGTGCGCTCGGGATTTGTGAAGAGCGTCGACTTGAGCAAGCGTCCTTTCGTCGCAACACTCGACGGTGGCGAAACTCTTGAGGCCGACACCGTGATAGTTGCCACAGGAGCCTCGGCTAAATATCTCGGACTTGACGACGAGAAGAAATATGCCGGTCAAGGCGTTTCGGCTTGCGCCACCTGCGACGGATTCTTCTATCGCAAGAAGGTGGTTGCTGTGGTGGGTGGCGGCGACACTGCCTGCGAGGAAGCCCACTACCTGAGCAATCTCGCCAGCAAGGTTTACATGATTGTCCGCAAAGACTACCTGCGCGCCAGCGCCGCGATGCAAGAGCGTGTCAAGGAGAAAGAAAACATTGAAATTCTGTTCAACACCAACACTTTGGGGCTCTTTGGTGAAAATGGAGTTGAGGGTGCACACCTTATTAAATATAAAGGCACCGACAAGGAAGAGAAACTGGACATAGCCATCGACGGTTTCTTCCTTGCCATCGGACACCAGCCCAACACAGCATTCTTAAATGGTCAGCTCAAACTTGACGAGCAGGGCTACATTGTGACCGATAAGGTTACGACAGCAACAAGCGTTGAGGGTGTCTTTGCAGCCGGCGATGTCGCCGACCCGCGCTACCGCCAAGCTGTGGCAGCTGCAGGCACAGGTTGCCGCGCCGCCCTCGATGTGGAGAAATATTTGGCTTCGGTGTAATTTTTTTTAAGACAATACATGACAAGAGCATTTTGCGTTAGTCACAGTTTATTAATGACAATTAGAAATGTAGGAACGCAAGGTGTTGTCCTTAATAAAAAGGAAACTATCATTTTGTCATTAATTGTCTCTCAATCATGGAGCAAGCGTTAATCGACTATGGCTATTGGGGCATGTTCCTGTCGGCTATATTGGCTGGCAGTGTCGTGCCCTTTAGCAGTGAGGTGGTAATGCTGGGGCTTCTTGCTGCCGGGCTTGAGAAATGGCCGCTGATCATCTGGGCTACAGTGGGCAACGTGCTTGGTGCTTTGCTCACCTACTACATGGGCCGACTGGGTCGCATCGACTGGATAGAAAAGTACTTCCACGTCAAGAAAGAGAAACTCGACCGCACTCAGCACTGGCTGCAGGGACGAGGTGCATGGGTCGCCTTCTGGGGGTTCATCCCCATCTTTGGCAACGTGCTGCTCATCGCACTGGGGCTCATGCGCTCCAATGTGCCCATCACCACCACCTGCATGACCGCCGGCAAGTTCATGCGCTACGTGCTGCTTGCCTATGGCATTTCTTTAGCACTATAATGATTATTGACTTTACTCACCCACGATTTCCACTGCCGGGTCACGAGCGATTTGGGCAGGGTTGGTGCCGAGGGCACCTTCAGGCACAGCCATGCCGTGCTTGGCATAATGCTCGCGCCAATAACTGAGAATGCGGCCCTGTGAGTCGTGGAACGACATGTGGATGAGCGGGAACAATCGCTGTCCGCGGCCGTTCACGTAGCTCAGTTGCACCAATTCGCTGCAGTAGATTTCTTGTGTGTCAATCATGTATAGGTCATCGTAGGGCTTGCCAATGTGCTCCATGGCGTTTCTCACACTCTGCTCCACACCGCTGCGGTCGCGCAGGCGGCCAATCAACATGCCACCCTTGCTCATGGTGCGCTCAACAAACTTCTCATAAGGAGTAGCCACCACCCCTTCATCAATCGCCTCGAGAGCATAAAGCTCGTCACCCACCCATGTGGCTATCGCCACATGATAGATGGGCAGCGATGTGCTGTCGTGAACCGTCGACAGGCTTATGGCCAGGGCTGTGCTTGTGCTGTAGGCAAACAGCAGGTCTCCCTCCAGCACCTGTTCTTGAGCCCTGCCACACATGACGCATAAAGTTGAGAATAATATAATAAATAAGTGTCTCATCTGATTTCCGATTAATAAAGTCTACCATAGTAATAACGAAAGCCCCTTCAAGACTTCTTTTCTTGCAGGGGCTTTCCACTTACGTCTACGCAGTGCAAATAAGTAATTACTTGCGAATGCCAAGTTCCTTCTTGGCAATGATTGCACGGTAGCGGCTGATGTCGGTGCGGATCAAATAATCCAACAGACGACGACGCTTACCTACAAGCATCTTAAGTGCACGTTGAGTCGTATGATCTTTCTTGTTGACCTTCAA
>CAMVKS010000026.1 GCA_947167995.1 uncultured Prevotellaceae bacterium | reverse complement strand
GTCACTATGCACACGTTGACTGCCCTGGACACGCCGACTATGTAAAGAACATGGTAACTGGTGCTGCTCAGATGGACGGTGCTATCGTAGTTATTGCTGCTACCGACGGTGTTATGCCACAGACTCGCGAGCACATCCTTCTCGCCCGTCAGGTGAACGTTCCACGTCTGGTTATCTTCTTGAACAAGTGCGACTCTCCCGATGTTGACGAGGAGATGATCGAGCTCGTTGAGATGGACGTACGTGACCTCCTGAGCGAGTATGAGTATGATGGCGAGAACACCCCAGTTATCAAGGGTTCGGCTCTTGGTGCACTGAATGGTGAGCCCAAGTGGGAGGCAACAGTTCTTGAGCTTATGAAGGCTGTTGACGAGTGGATTCCACTGCCTCCACGCGACATTGACAAACCATTCTTGATGCCAATCGAGGACGTATTCTCTATCACTGGCCGTGGTACTGTTGCAACTGGTCGTATCGAGACTGGTATCATCAAGGTTGGTGACGCTGTTCAAATCATGGGTCTTGGCGCTGACCTCAAGTCGGTTGTTACCGGTGTTGAGATGTTCCGCAAGCTTCTTGACCAAGGTGAGGCAGGTGATAACGTAGGTCTGTTGCTGCGTGGTATCGACTACAAGGAGATCAAGCGCGGTATGGTAATCTGCCATCCAGGCCTTGTTAAGCCACACGATCACTTCACTGCTTCGGTTTACGTGCTGAAGAAGGAAGAGGGTGGCCGTCACACTCCATTCCACAACAAGTATCGTCCACAGTTCTACATCCGCACACTTGACGTGACTGGCGAGATCACCTTGCCCGAGGGTGTAGAGATGGTAATGCCTGGTGACCACGTTGAGATCAACGTTAAGCTCATCACTCCAGTAGCATGCAGCGAAGGTCTTCGTTTCGCTATCCGTGAGGGTGGTCGCACCGTTGGTTCTGGTCAAATCACCAAGATCATCGACGATTAATCAATCGCGGCTTGTGAGTGCACAGGTGCACTCATACAGTGACATAACAAGAAAAAAACCGGCTGCCTTGTGCAGCATTTCAGGGGAGCCGGTTTTTTAATTTACACGGGAATAGTTCAGTTGGTAGAACGACGGTCTCCAAAACCGTAGGTCGTGAGTTCGAGTCTTACTTCCCGTGCTATTTATCTCAAAAAAACAATGAAGAAATACAAGTTACTTACGGATATCGAGGAATCTTACAACGAACTCGTACACAAGGTTTCTTGGCCAACAAGGAATGAACTGGTCAATAGCACAATTGTGGTAATGGTTGCTTCCATCATTGCTGCGTTAGTTATTTGGTTAGTAGATTTCGTGTTGAGTCATGTGATGGATTTCATCTACGGCCTGGCAGTCTAATAAAGACTTGCAAGGTGTGATGACAGTCGATTTAGGACTCATCACCCCAGAGAGAGAAAAAAACAATTTTCAATGTGGCTAAAAGTTAGGAACAATGGCTGAAAACAAAAAACTTCAGTGGTACGTTCTGCGTGCCATATCGGGAAAAGAGGCCAAAGTCAAAGAGATGCTTGACGCGGCTTGCAAGAACACCGACTTGGGCAAATATCTTGCTCAAGTTCTGATCCCTACCGAGAAGGTTTACACCACCCGCGGAGGCAAGAAGGTGCTCAAGGAGCGCAACTTGTTCTCGGGATACGTGTTTGTCCAGGCCATCCTGCGCGGCGACGTTGAAGATTACTTGCGCAACACTACCAACGTCATCGACTTTGTCAGGACACGTGACGCCAACCGCAAGCCCGAGCCCATCAGAGAGAGCGACATTGCGCGCATGCTCAATGCCGCCGAGGGCGAGCAGCTCAGCGACGAGGCTTCTCCCAACGATTATATCGTGGGCGAGGTGGTCAAAGTCAACGACGGACCTTTCAACGGTTTCACTGGTGAGATCGAGGAGGTCAACCGAGAGAAACGAACTCTCAAGGTTATGGTCAAGGTGTTTGGGCGACCCACACCTCTCGAGTTGGACAATTCGCAGGTAACGCGAGAGTGAGCCTCTTAATGTTACGTGAGAGGGCACGTATCGCAACTTGTTTATCAATTATATAAACATTTTAGAAATTTAGAGAACAATGGCTAAAGAAATTGCTGGACAGATCAAATTACAGATTAAAGGTGGAGCAGCCAATCCTTCACCACCAGTAGGACCTGCACTTGGTGCTAAGGGTATCAACATCATGGAATTTTGCAAGCAATTCAATGCCCGCACTCAAGCAAGCGCCGGCAAGGTGTTGCCAGTGGTAATCACCTACTATGCCGACAAGAGCTTCGACTTTATCGTTAAGACTTCACCTGCTGCAGTACAGCTCCTGGATGCCGCTAAGATCAAGAGCGGGTCGGGTGAGCCTAACCGCAAGAAGGTGGCAAGCGTAACTTGGGAACAGATTCAAGCAATAGCTCAAGACAAGATGGCCGACTTGAACTGTTTCACTCTGGCTTCGGCTATGAGAATGGTGGCTGGAACAGCAAGAAGTATGGGTATCACAGTAAAGGGCGAATTTCCCGAAAACGTTTAAAACTTCACTTGAACTATGAGTAAATTGACAAAAAATCACAAGTTAGCAAAAGAGAAGATTGAAGCCGGGAAGAGTTATACCCTTTTAGAGGCAGCTGCTTTGTTGAAGGAAATCACCTACACAAAGTTTGATGCTTCGGCCGATATCGATGTACGTCTTGGTGTTGACCCCCGTAAGGCCGACCAGAATGTGCGTGGTGTTGTATCGCTCCCCAATGGCACTGGTAAGACCGTGCGCGTGCTCGTCATGTGTACTGCCGACGCCGAGGCTGCAGCCAAAGAGGCTGGTGCCGACTATGTAGGTCTTGACGAATATATCGACAAGATTAAAGGCGGCTGGACCGATGTTGATGTTATCATCACTCAGCCCCAGTGTATGGGTAAGCTTGGCCCCTTGGGTCGCATCCTTGGCCCCCGCGGCTTGATGCCTAACCCCAAGAGCGGCACTGTAACCCCCGATGTTGCCAAGGCAGTTAAGGAGGTAAAGCAAGGTAAGATTGACTTCAAGGTAGACAAGAAGGGTATCGTACACACTTCAATAGGAAGAATGTCGTTCACCCCCGAGCAGATCAAGGAGAACGCCCAGGCGTTCATCAACACCCTTATCAAGCTCAAGCCAAATACCGCAAAGGGTACTTATCTGAAGAGCATTTATCTTTCAAGTACAATGAGTCCAGGTATCAAGATTGATGTTAAGTCGATCGATGCTTAATTTTTAAAAACGGAAATAAAATGAGAAAGGAAGATAAAGCAAAACAGATTGAAGCAATAAAGAATATACTTGCTGAGTACAGCTGTGTTTATTTGACCGAGACCACCGCTTTGAACGCCGAGAAGACTGTCGACCTGCGTCGAGCAGCTTTCAAGAACGACGTGAAGTTGATGGTTGTCAAGAACACATTGCTCAAGAAGGCTATGGAGCAGTCGGATGTTGACTACAGTGGCCTTTATGATTCGCTGGCAGGACCCACTACCTTGATGCTTAGCAACACTGGTAATGCTCCCGCTAAACTTATCAAGAGTTTCCGCAAGAAAAAAGAGACTCTTCCCGCGCTGAAAGCTGCTTATGTAGAAGAAACTGCCTACGTAGGTGCCGACCAGCTGGAGACTCTCGCTACTATCAAGAGCAAGAACGAACTTATTGCCGACGTTGTGGCATTGCTGCAGTCGCCTGCTAAGAACGTCATCAGCGCTCTCCAGAGTGGTGGCGGTAAGCTTCACGGAATTCTCGAAACATTATCAAACAAAGAAAATTAATAACAACACAATTAAATCATACAAAAATGGCAGATTTAAAAGCTTTTGCAGAACAATTAGTTAATCTTTCAGTTAAGGAAGTAAACGAGCTCGCTCAGATCCTTAAGGACGAGTATGGTATCGAACCCGCTGCTGCAGCTGTTGCAGTTGCTGCAGGTCCTGCTGCTGGTGGTGCTGCTGCCGAGGAAGAGAAGTCTTCATTCGACGTAGTGCTCAAGGCTGCTGGTGCCGAGAAGCTCAAAGTTATCAAACTCGTTAAGGAACTCACTGGTCTTGGTCTGAAGGACGCAAAGGGTCTCGTTGACAACGCTCCTGGCGTAGTTAAGGAAGGTCTTGCTAAGGCTGAGGCTGAGGGCATGAAGAAGCAACTCGAGGAGCTCGGAGCTGAAGTTGAACTTAAATAATACTACCTGTTAATCAGGTAAATAGGTTAAGAATCCCAAGAGATTGTCGATTCTTAACCTTTTTGTGTCTTTTTTTATTTTGAGTTCACCTTAATTTTATTTTTCAATGTCAGTTTCCAAAACCAATCGCGTTAATTTTGCCCGCGTCAAGAATCCATATCCTTATCCCGACTTTCTTGAGGTGCAATTACAATCTTTCAGAGATTTTCTGCAATTAGATACTCCCACAGAGAAAAGAAAAAACGAGGGACTCTATAAAGTTTTCAGCGAGAATTTCCCCATCGCGGACACTCGCAACAACTTTGTCCTTGAATTCCTTGATTATTTCATCGACCCTCCTCGCTACACTGTAGAGGAATGTCTCGACAGTGGAAACACCTACAGTGTTCCATTGAAGGCAAAACTCAAACTTTACTGTACCGACCCCGATCATGAGGACTTCGCCACCGTAGTTCAAGATGTTTATCTTGGAGCGATACCTTATATGACCGACAAAGGCACATTTGTGATCAATGGCGCAGAGAGAGTTATCGTATCCCAGCTTCACCGCTCTCCTGGTGTATTCTTTGGACAGAGCGTGCATGCCAATGGAACTAAACTTTATTCGGCTCGTATCATTCCCTTCAGGGGCAGCTGGATAGAGTTTGCCACCGATATCAACAACGTGATGTATGCTTACATCGACCGCAAGAAGAAGTTGCCCGTTACAACTCTGTTGCGTGCGATAGGTTTAGAGACCGACAACGACATCATTAAGATATTTGGACTGGCCGAAGAGATTAAAGTGAACAAAACCAACCTCAAGAAGGCTGTAGGCCGCAAGCTTGCCGCCCGTGTGCTCAAATCTTGGAACGAGGACTTCGTTGACGAGGACACCGGTGAGGTTGTTTCTATCGAGCGCAACGACGTGGTGATCGACCGCGACACCATCATCGAGGAGGACAACATTGAGGAAATCCTCGATTCGGGCGTTCAAACTATCCTTATCCACAAGGAAGATATCAACACTGGCGAATACCAGATTATTTTCAACACCCTAAATAAAGATGCTTGTAACTCGGAGAAAGAAGCAATCAGCTACGTCTATCGTCAGTTGCGCAACGCCGAGCCACCCGATGATGCAAGTGCTCGCGAAGTCATCAACAACTTGTTCTTCAGCGAGAAGCGTTATGACCTGGGTGATGTGGGACGTTTCCGCATCAACAAGAAGCTTGGATTGCTCACTCCCGATGAGGTGAGAGTGCTCACCAAGGAAGACATTATCGAGATTATCAAGTATCTCATTGGTCTTATCAACAGCAAGACCGATGTCGACGATATCGACCACTTGAGCAACCGCCGTGTGCGCACAGTGGGCGAACAACTCTACAACCAGTTTGGTGTGGGTTTGGCTCGCATGTCGAGAACCATTCGTGAGCGCATGAACGTGCGTGACAACGAGGTGTTTACTCCCATCGACCTTATCAATGCCAAGACAATATCGTCGGTTATCAACACATTCTTTGGCACCAATGCACTCTCGCAGTTCATGGACCAGACCAATCCACTTGCCGAGATCACTCACAAGCGCCGTATGAGCGCCTTAGGTCCTGGCGGATTGTCGCGTGAACGTGCAGGTTTTGAGGTTCGTGACGTACACTACACTCACTATGGACGTCTGTGTCCAATCGAGACCCCCGAAGGTCCAAACATTGGCCTTATCTCTTCATTGTGCATCTATGCCAAGATCAATAAGTTAGGATTTATCGAGACTCCCTATCGCAAGGTAGAGAACTCGAAGGTGAATCTCAATAACGACGAGATTGTTTATCTCACCGCCGAGAGCGAGGAGAGCAATATCATCGCACAGGGTAATGCACCGCTCAACGACGATGGCACATTCCAGAAAACGCGTGTAAAAGCACGTCTGGATGCCGACTTCCCCGTGGTGTCGCCCGACCAGATTTCACTCATGGACGTGTCGCCACAGCAGATTGCTTCAATCGCTGCAGCCATGATTCCATTCCTCGAGCATGACGATGCCAACCGTGCATTGATGGGTGCCAACATGATGCGCCAGGCAGTGCCACTGCTTCGCAGCGAGGCTCCTATCGTGGGAACTGGTATCGAGAAGCGTCTGGCATTTGACAGCCGCACTCAGATTCAGGCCGAGGGAACAGGTGTCATAGAGTATGTAGACGCCGACGTGATCCGCATACGCTATGAGCAGACCGAGGACGAAGCCTTTGTAAGCTTCGATGAGCCTGTGAAGGAGTACTATCTGCCCAAGTTCAGGAAGACCAACCAGAGCACAACTATCGACTTGCGTCCAGTGTGCGACCGTGGGCAGAAGGTTCATAAGGGCGATATCCTAACCGAGGGTTACTCCACCAGCGATGGCGAGCTTGCATTAGGTCGCAACCTCAAGGTGGCTTACATGCCTTGGAAAGGTTACAACTACGAGGATGCCATCGTGCTCAACGAGCGCATGGTTCGTGAGGACATCCTCACCTCGGTTCACGTCGATGAGTACACTCTCGAGGTGCGTGAGACCAAGCGTGGAATGGAAGAGCTCACCAGCGATATTCCTAACGTGAGCGAGGATGCCACCAAGGACCTCGACGAGCGCGGAATCATTCGCGTGGGTGCTCACATCCAGCCCGGAGACATTCTCATTGGTAAAATCACTCCTAAGGGAGAGAGCGACCCAACGCCCGAAGAGAAGCTGTTGCGTGCCATCTTTGGCGATAAGGCCGGTGATGTGAAAGATGCCTCGCTCAAGGCCAACCCATCGCTCAAGGGTGTTATCATCAACACTCGCTTGTTCACACGTGCTGTCAAGAAGAGAAAAGGCAAGGGTGGCGATCCCGCGCTCCAGAAGATCGAGGAAGAATACAACAGCCGTCTTGATGAACTCAAGAACAAGCTTGTTGAGAAGCTCCTCATCCTCACCGAGGGCAAGAAGTCGATGTGTGTGAAGGACTTCCTCGATACCGAGGTGATTCCTAAGGACACTAAGTTCACTGCCGAACTTCTTAAAGACCTGGACTATGACTCGCTCAACCTGAGCAAGTGGACCAGCGATGCTCACACTAACGATATGATTCGCGCCTGCATCATGAACTATCTGCGCAAGAGCAAGTCGATTGATGCTGAATTGCGTCGCAAGAAATTCGATATCTCGATAGGCGATGACCTTCCTGCAGGAATCATGCAGATGGCAAAGGTTTATGTTGCCAAGAAACGCAAGATTGGCGTTGGTGACAAGATGGCCGGTCGTCATGGTAACAAGGGTATTGTTTCACGCGTAGTGCGTCAGGAAGACATGCCATTCCTTGCCGACGGAACACCTGTCGACATCGTGCTCAACCCACTGGGTGTGCCTTCGCGCATGAACCTGGGACAGATCTTTGAAGCTGTGCTCGGATGGGCAGGACGTGAGCTTGATGTGAAATTTGCGACTCCAATCTTTGATGGTGCATCGCTCGACGACTTGAACGAATGGACCGACAAGGCCGGTCTGCCACGTGTGGGCAAGACTTGGCTCTATGACGGTGGAACCGGAGAGCGCTTCGACCAGCAGGCAACAGTGGGTGTGACCTACATGCTCAAGCTGGGCCACATGGTGGAAGACAAGATGCATGCACGCAGCATTGGTCCTTACTCGCTCATCACCCAGCAGCCTCTTGGAGGTAAAGCACAGTTTGGTGGTCAGCGCTTTGGTGAGATGGAGGTATGGGCACTCGAGGCCTTCGGTGCCAGCCATGTCCTTCAAGAGATACTTACCATCAAGAGTGACGATGTCACAGGACGCAGCCGTGCCTATGAAGCAATTGTTAAGGGCGACCCAATGCCAACTCCTGGCATCCCCGAATCGTTGAACGTGCTCTTGCATGAGTTGCGTGGATTGTGCTTAAGTGTCACACTCGATTAATAGTTAAAACGTTATCTCTTTTCATTATAATATTATCATGGCTTTTAAGAAAGACAATAAGATAAGAAGTAACTTCACCAAGATTACCATAGGACTGGCGTCGCCCGACGACATCCTGGGTAACAGCAAGGGTGAGGTGCTCAAGCCCGAGACCATCAACTATCGTACATATAAGCCCGAACGCGACGGCTTGTTCTGCGAGCGCATCTTCGGTCCTGTAAAGGACTATGAGTGCCATTGCGGCAAGTACAAGCGCATCCGCTATCGCAACATCGTGTGCGACCGTTGTGGTGTTGAGGTCACCGAAAAGAAGGTACGTCGCGAGCGCAGCGGACACATTCAGCTCGTTGTTCCTGTTGCTCACATCTGGTATTTCCGCTCATTGCCCAACAAGATAGGTTATCTGCTGGGACTTCCCACCAAGAAATTGGACTCGGTAATCTACTATGAGCGTTACATTGTCATCAACCCAGGTAATGTGGTTGTTGATGAGCAAGACGGATCGTTCAATGTTGTTCCCGGCATTTCGGAGAGCACCAAGACCCGTGACCAGGCCAACAGGTTGCAGAAGTATGACCTGCTCAGCGAGGAAGAGTATCTTGCCATTCAAGAGAAGCTGCCCGAGAGCAACCGCAACCTCGAGGATTCCGATCCTAACAAGTTTGTGGCTAAAATGGGTGCCGAGGCCATCTATGACCTCCTCACCGAGTTGAATCTCGACAAGCTCTCCAACGAGCTTCGCGACCGCGCCAGCCATGAGACATCGCAGCAGCGCAAGACCGACGCCCTCAAGCGTCGTCAAGTGGTTGAGATGTTCCGTTCAAGCAAGAACATGAACCGCCCCGAGTGGATGATATTGAAGGTTATTCCTGTCATTCCACCCGATTTGCGTCCTCTCGTGCCTCTTGATGGTGGTCGTTTCGCCACAAGCGACCTCAACGATCTTTATCGTCGAGTTATCATCCGCAACAACCGTCTCAAGAGACTCATTGAGATAAAAGCCCCCGAGGTGATTCTGCGCAACGAGAAGCGCATGCTTCAAGAGGCAGTAGACTCATTGCTCGACAACTCTCGCAAGTCGAGTGCTGTGAAGAGCGATGCCAACCGTCCTCTCAAGTCGCTCAGCGACAGCCTCAAGGGCAAGCAGGGACGTTTCCGTCAGAACCTGCTCGGTAAGCGCGTCGACTATTCGGCCCGTTCGGTTATCGTTGTTGGTCCTGAGCTCAAGATGGGCGAGTGCGGTATCCCCAAGGATATGGCAGCCGAGCTTTACAAGCCTTTCGTGATCCGCAAGCTCATTGAGCGCGGCATCGTGAAGACGGTGAAGAGTGCCAAGAAGATTGTGGACCGCAAGGAACCAGTGGTTTGGGACATTCTCGAGAATGTGATGAAGGGTCATCCAGTGCTGCTCAACCGTGCACCAACACTGCACCGTCTGGGTATTCAGGCATTCCAGCCCAAGCTCATCGAGGGCAAGGCAATCCAGCTGCATCCACTGGCATGTACTCCATTTAATGCCGACTTCGATGGTGACCAGATGGCCGTTCACCTTCCATTGGGCAACGAGGCTATTGTAGAGGCACAGATGCTCATGCTCATGCCTCACAACATCCTCAACCCCGCTAATGGTGAGCCTATCACTGTGCCTTCTCAGGACATGGTATTGGGACTTTATTACATCACCAAGTTGCGCGAAGGCGCCAAGGGAGAGGGTCTCACATTCTACGGACCTGAAGAGGCCACTATCGCCTTCAACGAGGGCAAGTTGGCGATGAACGCTATCATTTCGGTTATGGTTGATGATGTTGACGCCGATGGCAATCCCATCAAGCACATTGTCAAGGACACCTCGGTGGGCCGCATTATCTTCAATAACAGTGTTCCCGAGGAACTCGGATATGTCAACGAGGTGATTTCAAAGAAATCGCTCAAGAAGATTATTACCAAGGTTATTCGCAATTGTGGTGTGCCTCGCAGTGCCAAGTTCCTTGACGACATCAAGAACCTGGGTTACTACATGGCATTCAAGGGCGGCCTGTCGTTCAATCTTGACGATGTGCTCGTTCCACCCGAGAAGAAAGACCTTATCGCCGAGGGCGACGCTCAAGTTGAAGAGGTGATGAACAACTACAACATGGGTTTCATTACCAACAACGAGCGTTATAACCAGATTATCGATATCTGGACTCACGTGAACAGCCGACTCACCGACACGCTGATGAAGCAGATTTCGGCCGACAAGCAAGGCTTCAACTCTGTTTACATGATGCTTGACTCAGGTGCCCGTGGCTCGCGTGATCAGATTCGTCAGCTTTCTGGTATGCGTGGTCTGATGGCCAAGCCACAGAAGAGTGGTGTTGAAGGTGGTCACCAGATTATTGAGAACCCAATTCTTGCCAACTTCAAGGAAGGTCTGTCGGTGCTTGAGTACTTTATCTCTACTCACGGTGCCCGCAAGGGTCTTGCCGACACCGCGTTGAAGACAGCCGACGCTGGTTACCTTACCCGTCGTCTGGTCGACGTGGCTCACGACGTTATTATCACCGAGGAGGACTGTGGCACACTGCGTGGACTCGTCTGCCGTGAGGTTAAGAATAACGATGACGTGGTAGCCACCTTGGGTGAGCGCATTGTGGGACGTGTATCGGTTCACGATGTGATAGACCCAACTACCGGCGAGATTATCGTTGAGGCTGGTGAAGAAATCAACGACGCTGCAGCCGACCGCATCAACAATTCTCCTATCGAGAGTGTGGAGATCCGTTCGGTCCTCACTTGCGAGTCGAAGCATGGTGTTTGTGCCAAGTGCTACGGTCGCAACCTTGCTAACCATCGCTTGGTTCAGAAGGGAGAGGCAGTGGGCGTGATTGCCGCTCAGTCGATTGGTGAGCCTGGTACTCAGCTTACACTGCGTACGTTCCACGTGGGTGGTGTGGCAAGTAACATTGCCGCAGTGAGCAACATGACATCTAAGTATGATGGTCGTCTCGAGATTGACGAGCTTCGCACCGTTGCCGATAAGGACGGTCACGACATCGTGATTGGTCGTATGGCCGAGATGCGAATCGTGGATCCCCACACCAACATGATGCTCACCAGCGCCAATATCGTCTATGGTTCGAAGATGTTCTTCAAGCCAGGCGACATGCTCAAGAAGGGTGACGTGATTTGTGAGTGGGACCCATTCAACGCTGTTATCGTCAGTGAGGTGGGTGGCCGCTTGAAATACAAGAACCTCATCGAGGGTGTTACCTATCGCAACGAGGTTGATGAGACATCCAACAAGAGCGAGATGATTGTTATCGAGTCGAAAGACCACACCCGCATCCCCGAGGCTCAGCTCTTTGCTGTTGAGGACTTCGACAATCCCGATGCCGCACCCATCAAGACCTACTCACTTCCTGTGGGAGCTCACTTGATGAAGGTAGAGGGCGAAGAAATCACTCCTGGTGAGGTGTTCGTGAAGATTCCACGTGCCTCAAGCGGTGGTGCCGGTGATATCACCGGTGGTCTGCCACGTGTTACCGAGCTCTTCGAGGCCCGCAACCCATCCAACCCCGCCATCGTGAGCGAGATTGATGGTGTAGTGACCTTCGGCAAGATCAAGCGTGGTAACCGCGAGATTATCGTCACCAGCAAGAATGGCGAGCAGAAGAAGTATCTCGTGCCCATGTCGAAGCAGATTCTCGTGCTCGAGAACGACTCGGTGCGTGCCGGTACTCCACTCTCGGATGGTGCCGTAACACCTGCCGATATCCTGCGCATCAAGGGTCCTACAGCCGTTCAGGACTATATCGTGAACGAGGTTCAGGACGTTTACCGCCTGCAGGGTGTGAAAATCAACGACAAGCACTTCGAGGTTATCGTTCGCCAGATGATGCGCAAGGTAAACATCATCGATCCAGGCGATACCAACTTCCTCGAGCAGCAGGTTGTTGACAAGCGCGACTTCATGGACGAGAACGACCGCATCTGGGGCAAGAAGATTATCATCGATTGCGGCGACTCGCTCGATGTTGACAAGGGCCAGATGATCACTCCACGCAAGCTGCGTGACATCAACTCGATGCTCAAGCGCAAAGCACTGCGTGAGGTGAAGGTTCGCGACGCCGTTCCTGCTACCAGCGAGCAGATTCTGCAAGGTATCACCCGTGCCGCTCTGCAGACCAAGAGCTTTATCTCGGCAGCATCCTTCCAGGAGACTACCAAGGTGCTCAACGAGGCTGCTATCAGTGGCAAGGTTGACTACCTCGAGGGCATGAAGGAGAACGTGATTTGCGGTCACCTCATCCCTGCTGGTACCGGTCTGCGTGAATATCAAACACTCGTTGTTGGCAGCAAGGAAGACTTTGATCGTGCTGCTGTCATCAAAGATGTGGAAGTTGTTGAACAACTTTAGGAAATAGACATTCTATACAGAAAAAATCTGTTTTCATAATTGTGAGTACTCTGGGACTGCTTCTTTTAGTGGTTCCAGAGTTTTTTTTGGCGCTTGTGAAAATAATAATCAATAAATCACTATAAATTAGCAACTTTTTTGTACCTTTGCAGCGCATTTTGGTGCTGTGCGGGCAGTTATGCCCCTCAGTTAAAAGGGAATCGGGTGAGAATCCTGGACAGACCACGCTGCTGTGTTTCCCAGCCAAGTTGTAGTACACTCTCTGCTATCGTCACTGTCAGTCATGATGGGAAGGCGGTGCTGCAACGGGATAAGTCAGAAAACCTGCCACAATGCGTTATGACTTTAACTGACTAACGGGGTAAAAGAGTTATGTTAAAACGCTTTACTATTACATTGCTGGCTATTGTTGCGTGCTGCTTGGGCTCACTGGCTCAGGAGGTAGACTCTTTATCTACAGATACAGATAATGAGCTCGACACCATGCTGTTCTTGCAGAATGTGGAGGTCTATGGCAATAAACCCTATGGTAATGTCATACCCTCACAGATGCTCAAGGGCAAGCAGCTGGAACGACTCAACAGCCATTCGGTGGCCGACGCCATACGCTACTTTGCCGGGGTTCAACTCAAGGACTACGGTGGAGTGGGGGGCATAAAGACAGTTGACATGCGTTCGATGGGCACCAACCACATGGGTGTGTTCTATGACGGCATCCAGCTTGGAAATGCACAGAATGGGCAAATAGACCTTGGTCGCTTCTCTCTCGACAATGTTGAGGAGATTTCGCTCTACAACGGTCAGAAAAGTGAGATTTTCCAGCCGGCTCGAGATTATGGCTCGGCAGGAAGTATTTACTTGCGCACCCGGCGCCCTAAATTCATCGAGGGCAAGAACAACAACCTCAACGTGACAATGCGCACAGGCTCATTCGGCCTTGCCAATCCCAGCGTGAGGTGGGAGCACCGCTTCAACCCCAGGCTCACCATGTCTCTTAATGCCGAGTATACCTATGCCACTGGACAGTACCACTTCCGATACCGCAAGGTGTTCAGCGATGGAGTGGTAGCGTGGGACACTACCGCTGTGCGCAAGAATGGCGACATCTGGTCATTAAGGCTTGAAGGTGGTGTTTTCGGCACCATTACCGATGGCAAATGGAATGCTAAAGTCTATTATTACGACAGTGAGCGCGGCATCCCTGGTGCGATTATCAACAACGTGTGGAAAAATTCCCAGCGCCAGTGGGATCGCAATTTCTTTGCCCAGGGAAGCTGGCAGAAACTCATTACTGAGCGCTATGAGATGATGCTCAATGCCAAGTATGCCCGCGACTACATGCGTTATCTCAACCCCGATACCACCTTGATGTATCTTGACAACAAGTTCTGGCAAGACGAGATTTATTTCTCAAGTGCCAACAAATACACCATCATGACCGACTGGGACGTGAACTTGAGTGTCGACTACAAGTGGAACTACCTCAACTCCAATCTAGTAAATTTCGCTTATCCTACTCGTCACACGTTGCTTGCCGCACTGTCGACGGCACGCACTTGGCGAGGGTTCAAGATTCAGGCAAGTGTGCTCTACACCCATGTTAACGACCGTTACACATCGCGCTCGGGAGGCACGGTTATTGAGAAGCACAACAAGCATCTCAACAAGTTGACCCCTGCCGTGTTCATGAGTTATCAGCCCTGGCAGGAGCATGACCTTAACTTCAGGGCGTTCTTCAAGCGCATCTTCCGTATGCCCACTTTCAACGACTTGTATTACACCGACATTGGCAATGCCGGGCTGCGTCCCGAATATGCCACTCAGTGGAATGTGGGAGTACTATACCAGTGCTATTACGAACAAGGGTGGTTCCGTGGTGTTAAGTTGAGCGCCGACGCCTATTACAACATTGTCAACGACAAGATTATAGCCGTGCCCAAAGGCACTGGGCAATACCGCTGGATGATGATGAACATTGGCAAGGTGAAGATACGCGGTATTGATTTCACCGCACGTCTTGCGTTCCGTCTGCCTCACGACATCGTGCTTGAAGGAGGACTGAACTATACTTATCAGAAGGCCCAAGACTATACCAACCCTGCCGACACCCTTGACGGTGGCACCTACAAGGGCCAGATTGCCTATATTCCCTGGCACAGTGGCAGCGCAACAATTCATGCTGCATGGAAGAATTTAGACCTGAACTACAGCTGCATCTATGTGGGCGAGCGTTATCACAACAGTGCTAACATACTTGCCAATCACGAGCAGCCCTGGTACACTCATGACTTGAGTGCCAGCTATCTGTTTAAAATTGGCATTACCACGCTCAAGGTTACTGCCGAGGTCAACAACCTTTTCAACCAGCAGTATGACGTTATTCAAAACTACCCCATGCCAGGGCGCAACTATCGTTTAATTCTAAAGTTTGACTTGTAATGAGCTTTAACACAAAACCTATTAGCACCTGCTTGGTAGTAATGGCGGCAATCATGATGCTGCTCCCTTCTTGCCGTGAGGAACAGGTGATATTCATTCCCGAGGAGGTGGAAATTACGGCACCGCAATACACCTCGATTCAGGGGTTCTACCTTCTCAACGAGGCCAACAAAGGCAGCAATAAGGCCACGCTCGACTACTACAACATGCGCACCGGCCGCTACACGCGCAACATCTTTAGCATTGCCAACCCTAACGTCCCCAAGGAGATGGGTGACGTTGGCAATGACTTGGGTATCTATGGCAGTAAGCTTTATGCCGTGATTAACTGTTCCAACAAGATTGATGTGATGGACAAGAACACGGTCAAGAAGATTGGTCAAATCGATATACCTAACTGCCGCTTCATAAAGTTCTATGATGGGTATGCCTATGTCACCAGCTATGCTGGTCCCGTGATTATCACGCCAAACTATGAGCAGCAGGGTTATGTGGCAAAAGTCGATACTGCCACGCTTCAGGTGGTGGATAAATGTCTGGTGGGTTTCCAACCCGATGAGCTCGATATCATCAACGACAAGATTTATGTTGCCAACTCGGGCGGCTACATGGTGCCCAACTATGAGAACACCATCTCGGTTATCGACATCAACACTTTCACCGAGGAGAAGCGAATAGAGATTGACATCAACCTGCAGTGCTGCCGTGCCGACAAGCATGGCAACCTGTGGATTTCGTCGCGTGGCGACTATTATGACCATCCCAGCCGTCTGTTTGTCTATGACACGCGTCACGAGCGCCTGCTCAAGACCTTCGACACCGAGGTGAGCAGCATGTGGCTCGATGGCGACTCGCTCTATGTGATAGGCGTGCAGTGGAGCTATGTGACAATGCACAACGGGATCTCCTATGCGCTCATCAACACTTCCTCATTAGAGGTTGTGTCAGAACATTTCATCACCGACGGTACCGAGCAGGAAATCACGATGCCCTACGGAGTGGCTGTCAACCCTATCACCAAGGAGATTTATGTTACCGATGCCAAGGACTACGTCTCACCCGGTCGTCTCTACTGCTTCAGCCCCGAGGGAGTGAAGCAGTGGGATGTGCGCACTGGCGACATCCCGGCTCATTTTGCCTTCGTAGGCGAAAACACTAATGAGAAATAACAAACTCAAGTTTCTAAAGTTCTAAAACTTTATAAACTTGAAGGTTAGAGGTTAGTGTTTAGAAAACAAAGTACAAGGTTTTTTTTTGAGATTTCGTGCAAACTTGTCTATGAACCATAAACTATAAACCAGTGAGCAAGTTAACAACTTGCGAAACTTAAGTAACAAATAATAGATTATACATAAATATATGAAACGTACATTACTTTTTTCATTGGCATTTATTACACTAATGCTTCAAGCGCAAAACAAGCCTTATATCACCAAGGTTTATGACTACTTGCCCGCACCAGGGCAGTTTGTAAACAAAGTGCCTGCCTACAGTGTGGGAGAACCGCGCGACAGCCTTATCGCTCGTGTTGAGCGCATCTTGTGTGGGCGCACCGAAATTGTTAATGACACTGTTGAGACCCCTGGAGGCGACATAATAGTGGTTAACGACACGACAATAGAGGTGAAACCCGGCTTGTTGAGTTTAGGCTCCTATGGTGGCTATGTGGTGTTTGGCTTTGATCATCCTGTAGTGAACGTAGAGGGCGAGTATGACCTTCAGATTTTTGGTAACGCTGCCCAAGCCGAGCAATCATCAAGAGAGGGTGGTAGCTGTGAGCCTGGCATAGTGATGGTGAGCCGCGATGTGAACCACAATGGCATCCCCGATGATCCGTGGTATGAGCTTGCCGGGAGTGAGTATAATAACCCAAAAACTCAGAAGCATTTTACAATCACCTACTATAAGCCTGACCCGAATAAGCCCCCTGTACCAGAGCCGCCATTTATAACCGATGCAGAGTATATCCGCTGGACATGCAACAGCATTGATAGTATTCAGCAGGGATATGTTCGTAAAAATAGTTTCAATGCGCAAAGCTACTGGCCACTTTGGATAGAAAGTGAAACACTGACTTTCACTGGTACCAAGCTACGCTGCAATGCCGTTGACGAGAGTGGTCAGGGAAGCTATTGGGTGCAATACTTCTTTGATTGGGGATATGTTGATAATCGCCCCGACAAGTGTTACGGATATGGCATTGATACCCCCATTGCAACACTAAATAATGGCTTCAAGCTTGACTGGGCAGTTGATGATGAGGGCAATCCGGTGGAGTTGAAGAAGATTGACTTTGTGAAGGTGTATAGTGCCATGCTTCAGGATTGCGGATGGCTTGGCGAGACCTCGACCGAGGTGGCTGGCGCCATCGACCTGCATCCCGATGCCGTGGCGGCCGAGCCTGGCGACGTGAACGGCGACGGCAATGTGACTGCTGCCGACGTGACAGCACTCTACAACTACATGCTCAACAGCGACAGTAGCGCAGTGGTCAATGGCGACCAGAACGGCGACGGCTCAATCACCAGCGCCGACGTGACCGCAGTCTATAACATCCTCCTGGGAAATTTTTAATGCACAATGCACAATGCATAATGCACAATGAGTAAAGCACATTATTAATTCGTTTTATTAATTTATAAATCAGTTTTTTATGAAGAAAATTTTTACACTTTTTGCAGCAGTTGCTTTGACTGCTTCGGCAGCAATGGCCGATGTTATCACACTTGATTTGAGCATGCCAGTGAACCCAACTTCTTTGGAGTACAACGAGAATGGCATTTGGACTGAGTGCTACAATGACGTTGACTATACTTGGCTGGCGTTTGGCGATGAGAACCGTGGGTTCCTGCTCTCACACCTCATTGGTGGCGAAGGTTCATCATGGGGTGGCTACTATTGGGATGGTTTCTGCCCTGCTATTGGTGGCGACATCACCGACTATGGACAATCTGGTTCAAGCGATGGATGGACCGTTAATTACGGTGGCTGCATGGCAGGTGGTGGCTGCGTCATCAACGAGGATGGCACAGTAACTGCCGATCCTGCTCAACCTTACATTGTAGGTTATTGGGGTTCTTGGAGCGAGGAACCAACCAACCAAGTGAAGTATGCTGACATAAACGACAATACCACATTCAAGCCCGTTGGTGTGTATGTTTGCAACCACCCTTGGCCTTATTATGGCTGCGTACATGGCGACGGCATGGGTCGTGCTTTTGAAGAAGGTGACTACTTTGAGCTTATTGCCCATGGCGTTGACGCCGAAGGCAACGAGACAACAACCAGCATCAACCTCGTGGAGTTCACCAACGGTGAGCTCAAGGCTCTCAATGACTGGACTTTCTTTGACCTGTCAAGCCTGGGTGAGGTTGAGAGCGTTTACTTCACTCTGAACTCTACCGACAGTGGTGCTTACGGTATGAACACTGCTGCCTACTTCTGCATGGACAAGTTCCAGGCTGAGGTTGAGGCTCCAGTGATTGAAAATAACGAAGGCTTCTTCTTGGTGGGTGACTTCAACGACTGGAACCAGACCGCCGCAGGTGGCCGCTTAGCATTTGACGAGTACGACAATCTCGAAAATGTTGAGCTTGAGGCTGGCGCCGAGTTCAAGGTTATCGCATTTGATGAGGATGGCAGCACTATCTGGTTCGGTGGACGAGACGATAACAATGTTGGCTACTTCCTGCTCAACAACGCTCTCATGGGCCAGGGCATCATGTGTGTTGAAGGTGGTAGCGGTGCAAACTTCCGCGTTGAAGAGGCTGGCACTTACAACATTAAGCTGGATGTTCTGAGAGACTTTGGCGGAGCTGTTTTGATGACTGTCACCAAGGCCGACCCAAGCGCAATCAGCACCGTTGGTGTTGACACTAAGGCCGACAACGCTTACTACAACCTGCAGGGTGTTAGATTCAACAGCATGCCAAGCGTTCCTGGTATCTACATCCACAACGGGAAAAAAGTTGTGATTAAGTGAGCGAAGCTCTACTAAACAACAAAAAGATGCGTCCACTTCCCGGGCGCATCTTTTTTGTCCTTTCATGAAAGAATTGTAGTCCGTTTTTGAGGTTTATTGTTAATAGACTGCAAAAAAAAGATGTAACATCAAGAATAAAAAATTAAATTTATTAACAAAAAGATGTTTTTTGCTTCATTTTTTGTGCTTTTATTTAATATTTTTTATTATCTTTGTGGCAATTAAGGTGTCTGCCGTGATGATAAAATCATCATTTTTAACGGAAATTATTGTGTTATAATAGCTAATGGCCTTCACCTCAATGTTTTGACAGGTTCTTTAGCCTGTGGTTAGAAGTTTTTTTCAAGGTGTTATTAACATTAAAAAATAGATTAATGTGTAATAAAGCTCCCGCACCTGATGTATGTTTAATTTTTTGTTTTGTGTTCTGTCCTATGGGAGTGGATAAAGAACTGGTAGATTTAATCTATGAGAATTTTATTGAATTCGCGAGATGAGATTATGAGTGTAGACCTTAACAAGGTGGTATATTTCCTTGCCGACGGTAATTTCACACGCATAGTATTGGAGAACAAGATGATACTCACTTGCGGTATTGGTTTGATTAAGATGGAAGAACTGCTTGCCCAGCAGATTTCTCGCAACCCTGATAGTCTGCTCGTAAGGGCTGGAAAGAGCCATATCGTAAATCTTGAAAAGATAATTCTTGTGAATGTGCTCAAGCAGCAGGTGCTCTTGGCAGGTGAGAGCGGTCAGACATTCTCCATCAAGGTTTCTCGCGAGGCAGCCAAAGGTCTTAAACAATTAATCGCTAAAACAAGAATCACTAAATAAAAAGAGAAAATGATAAAGATTATAATAGGTCGTGAACCTGAATCACTGCGCTTGAAACTTGTCTCGGGCAAGACCACCAAGCTGATGGGTGAGCCAGGTAGCGTGCCCAAAGGGGTGAGCCGTGAGCATGCGGCAATTACAGTCGACGACAACGACAGGATTTTTGTGGAAAATCTTAATGGCTCGAACGTCACTTTTGTGACAGGGAAACAATTCGACATCATGAAGTGCGAGGTGGGACTTGGCGACACATTGTTTCTCGGTCAATGTCGCTTTCCCGTTACTGTGGAGTCGGTAGTTCACAGTTTCGTGAAAGCTAAGGTGGAAGTGTCGCATTTAGAATGGATTTGGAATGATTACAATGATTTCAATCTCAAGGAGCAGAAGAAGATGCAGCGACTCAATCTTTGGAGAACGGTGTCGAGTTTGCTCACAACGACAGCTATTGCCAGTGGTATCCTATTGGCCGATTCTTTAAAGGGGAACAACCCGTTCAAATATCTTTATGGTGGAGCTTTGGTTATCATGTTTGGTATCACAATCTGGACATTCTTGCAGTCGGGTAACGCCGAGAAGAAACGTGAGCGTCTCGAGAGGTTTCAGGAAGAATATTCTTGTCCACAGTGTGGCGTTTACTTTGGCATGATGCCCTATAAGGTGCTCGTCAAGCGTGGAAAATGCGGTAATTGCGGCGCTCAGTTCAAAACGCCGCAAGGAAATCATAGAAACTACCCACTTCGTCACTAAACACTTGTGTGTTATCATGTAGGTTTGAAAAAATTTGGAAATCCGTTTTTCTGTATTGTAAATTTGCAATGTAATTATTAACCACTTAAAACTGAAATCACAATGAACATCAACGACTCAACAAAGGTTAACCTGCCAAAGAAGGAAGGAAACCTCCCCGAGAACAACAAACCAAGTTTCAAACTGACCAAGCCCTCTGAGAACAAGAAAGGGCTGTCGAAAAGCGCGAAATATGTCATTGGCTTTGCTGGTGGAATAGCGGCTGGCGCAGCAGGTGCCGGTATAGCCTATGCGGTGGTTCCTCCCGGCGAAGATGAGCCAGCACAGGATGTCAATGCACAGCAAGACGACAAATTGGCTGAGAACAATGCCGAAAGCAAAGTTCAAGAAGTACACGTACATGAGACACACGTTGAGCATGCTGCCCCCGAGAAGCCAGCCGAGCCAGCAAAGGCCGACAACGGTCACCATGCTCATGCCGATGTGAAACCCGCTACCGAGCCCGCTGTTGACCTTGATGAAGATGAAATCACCCTTACCGACGAGGACGATTTGATTGAAGAAGACTATTATTATGTAGAAGACATGAAAGTTACCGACCTTGACGGTGATGGTAACTACGAGATTTCGGCTATTATATCGATAAACGGACAAAACCGGCTTGTTGTGGATGCCGACTTGGACGGAACATTTGACTGGCTCATAGCCGACTTCAATGAAGACGAGTCAATAAGTCCTGAGGAAATTGTCGACATCAGCGATGCTGGAGTTACAGTCGACGATGTGTTCTCTGAATTGGCCGACAGCGACCCCGACAAGGCCATCGACTTCATCGAGAGTATGACCGTGTTCTATGAAGATGGCGAGGAGAATCCCTATATCGACGTGATTGATGAGAGCGATTATATCGAGTCGGACATCCTTGACGACTATGACGAGGACGTGATTGTTACCGAAGACGGTATTGAGATTTCGGGCGATACTGATGAAAGCGATTCGTTAGTGAGTGTGGATCCCAACGACGACCACATGCTTGCCGTGGTACCCGAAGAGGAAGGTACCGACTCTATCAATGACGGTGTTAACGACGACCACCAGTGGACCAGCAACGAGGATGACGGCGGATATGTATCTCCAACTGAATTCCCTGAGTCGGTTGACTGCTGATAACCATCAACGAGGGTTCCATAAATGACACATGGAACGCACCAAAGGCGGCTGCCATTTATAGAACCCTCTCATCCTTTAAACCTGCAAAAATGTCAACACAAGAAAATCATCAAAACCTATCAATTCATCATTAAATACCATGTAGTCATCATGTAGATGCTTGAAAATTTGGAATTTAGTCACTTGCTGTTGTAAATTTGCAATGTAAACAATTAAAATTATCAACCACTTCAAAAACTAAACACAATGAATAACAACGATGCAACCATGGCAGCAATGCCCAACCAGAGACCAAACCAAGTTCCTAACGCAAGGCCAATCCCAAGGAAGAAGGACGATCACATGGCAGCAAAGATCGCAGCCAGTGTTTTGGGTGGAGTGGCAGTAGCCGGTGGCGCTGCAGCAGCAGTCTACGCCGCAACCCGTCCCGATGATGAGGAGACACCAGAAGACCTCCAAGAGCAACAGCAGGAGCAACAGCAAGAGCAACAGCCGAGTCAAGCTGAACATGTAGTTCATCATCATCACCATCACGTTTCGGCTCAGGCTCGTCCCGCAAATCAACCAGTAACTACTGCCGATGATTCCAACGTAACCTACAATAGCCTCGACCTGACCCCCAACGGCGACGGCACTTATTCAGTAGTAGGCTCTTTGACAATCGACAATCAGAACTATGCTGTTATCGATACCGACATGGACGGCCGTTTTGATGTTGCAGTTAGCGATATCAACCACAACAACAGGCTTGAGAGTAATGAAGTAGTAGACATCAGCGACGCCAACATCACCGTGCGTAGCTTCTACAACGAGTTGCTCATCGACAATCCCGCCAACGCACAGATGTATGTGGCTCAGGCCAATGCGGTGGCACAGCTGGATGCCGGTTACGATTATGACTACATGGGCTTGACCGACGATGACTTAATCGGAATTGATGAAGACGGTCTGGCACAATATGATGTTGACCAAGAGGGTAACTTAGTTCCAAGAAATGTGATGCTTGACGGCACTCCCAACATCACCGACGATGATCTTGAGGCCAATGTTATCAACGTTGATGACAACCTTGATGGAAGCCTGGATGTCTACGACGGCGACCCAATGGCAGTCGACACAGTACAACCAGTTAACGAGCCTCTCTATGGCGATGAACCACTTGTCGTGTCGTCGGAAGTCGACTCAGTGCAACCAGTTAATGAGCCTATCTATGGCGATGAGCCAGTTCTTGTGGCTTCGGCAGCCGACGAGCCAATCGACAGCGTCGACAGCGTAGAACCAGCAGTTTCGGCCGAACCATATTATGCCGAAGTGTCGTATGACAACGGAGGTGCGACTCCAGTTGACGGAGGAGTAGATTCGGTAGACTCAGTGGCTCCAGCAACTCCAGTAGAGGCAGCTCATCCAACCGAGGTTTATGCCGATGTAGAGCAACCAGTCGATACTGTCGACACTATTGATGAACCAGCAATGAGTCATGACGCCTACCAGCCCGATGACATGATGGCAAGCAACGACGACTTCGGTGCAGCCGACGACTTCGGTGCCGACTCACTGGCATAAATAAATCCATAGGGTGTGTCGAAAAGCGCTTTTTCGACACACCTTACTACAACATAACAACTCATTCAGCATCTATTGAACATCACATATACATTGCTTCGCATTGCAAATATCATCAAAAGCCGGCATTTCGTCACGAAACCCCATGGTTTTGTCAAGAATGTGCGCGATAATTTGGTTTATGTGGCTTCAATGTTGTAAATTTGCAATGTAATTATTAATCAACTTAACAGACAAGACAATGAATACTAACGAAGCAACAATGGCAGCAATGCCATCAATGAACGAGAGAAACAAGCGAGTGGTAAAGCCACAAGACGACCACATGGCAGCAAAAGTAGCCGCCGGTGCAGTGGCAGGTGTGGCAGTAGCTGGCGCAGCAGCTGGTGTAGCTTATGCAATGAACTCAAGCGATGCCGAGGAGACTCCCGAGGATCAACTCCATGTAGAAGAGCCTGCTTCTTCGGAGGTTAACAACGAGTCGCAAGAGGTGCATGTACACCATCACTATGCTCAGAATGTAAGCCATGAGGCCCCTGCAAAACCTGCATCTGTTGCAGTTGACAATGGCAGTGATGATGGGGATCCTGACGTTCATTTCGTTGGAATCAATGTCACCGACCTTGATGAAGACGGCAACTACGAGATTAGCGGAGTGATGACCATCGATGGTCATGAGGTTGCCGTTATTGACTTAGACGTAGACGGCATTTTCGACGTTGCCGTTGCCGACTTCAACAACAACAATGTCATCGAAGAGGATGAGATTATCGACATCAGCGAATCAGGAATGAGAGTAGGAGAGTTCTATGCCGAGGTAGCCGATGAGAATCCTGAGGCAGCCGAGCATTTCATGGCTCAGGTCGACGCTATCAGCGAAGGTGAAGATCCTGTACTCGTTTCGGCCGATATCGACGATCTTGACGACGGTATTATCACCGTAGGTCTTGCCGATGAGGACGATGATGTTATGGTCAACGTTATCAACAGCGATGAGGATGTTGACGGTGGATTTGTGGCAGTTGCTCAATACGATGACGGCTACGACAGCTATGATGATGCCGAGGTTGCCAACGATGAGCTTTATGCCGATTCAAACGACAGCGCCGAATCCTCAGATGCTCCCGAATCCGACTACGAAGCCGATGTTCACTGGACCAGTGATGACCTGAGTGCAGACGCAGGCATAGACTCGGCCGACGACATTGCCATGGATGTGGTAGATTGCTAATTACAAAACCAATAGATGGGCTCTGTAAATCCTTTAAGAACACGAGATTTACAGACCCATCTTTTAATCCCGTATTTAACGAAAATGGAGATTATAAAAAAGAAGATTAAGTGTATTAAATGTAATTCGATACTTGAGATTTCGTTCAAGAACACCGATACAGTAAAACATTTCAAGTGCCCTATTTGCCAGGCGAAGCTCAAAGTGAATTTCGCTGCCAAAGGCAAGCAGGGCAGTAGTGTTCCTCCTCTTCCTCCTTCTCCTCTTCCTCCTTCCCCTCCTCCCGAACCCGATAGCGCTGCAACAGAGTTTCACCCAGTGAAGCGATTTAAGTACAGCCTCTTCTTAAACGGTATGAAATTCCCGCTTGATCCAGGCGCTAACACCATTGGCCGTCGTGCTTTGTCAAGCAATGCCAAGGTGCAGTTGCCAGTAGGCGACATGCACATGAGCCGTGCTCATGTGGTCATCAATGTAAAAGTCGACAGGAATGGCAACACCTTTGCCACTCTCTCCAACTTCAAGAACATGAATTGGACAAGAGTCAATGGCACTCCAATAGGCCAGGGCGATGTCGTGAAATTGCATAAAGGTGACCAGATAACAATGGGACAGACAACCTTCATCTTTGATGCCGAATAATAATGTTTGTCCCCTCCAAATTAAGAAATTAAAGTTTAACACAAAAATATCATGAAGTTTGAATTATATAGTCCCATGGCTCTACATGAGCTTGGACAGCGTGACAATCAAGAAGATAGCATTTTCCCAAGATTGGGAAACATAAATGCCAATGACCGACTTTTCCTCGTGTGCGACGGTATGGGCGGACACGAGAAAGGCGAGGTGGCAAGTGCCGCTGTGGCAAATGCTGTGAGCAAGTGGATTGAAGACAACATCTCCAGCGACGGTGTCCTCGACGATGAGACTATCGAGGAAGCCATTCGCTTTGCCCGCAAGCAGCTTGACCGTTTTGACGACAATTCGCTCAAGAAAATGGGCACCACTCTCACCATGGTGAGCTTCCACAATGGAGGTGTGACAATGGGTCACATTGGCGACAGCCGCATCTATCACATCAGGCCTTCGCAGCACCGCATCCTCTACAAGACCATCGACCACTCTTTGGTTTATGACCTGTTCATGGCTGGCGATATCACCTACGAAGAGATGGCAACATCTTCTCGACGCAACGTCATCACTCGCGCTCTCATGCCAGGTGAGGAAAACGAAGTGAGCATAGACCTCACTCACACCACCGACGTTAAGCCTGGCGACTACTTCTATCTGTGCTCCGACGGTATGCTCGAGCAGATGAGCGACAACGAGCTCGTGAATCTCATCTCTGGCGACGATTCCGACCAGGCTAAGATCGAGAAGCTCAAGAAAGCAACAGTCAACAATAAAGATAACCACTCGGCTATACTCTTGAAAGTGAAAGGCGTGTCGAGCGAAGACGGAGACCAGCAAATGCCTAACGACGAGAAAGAGTCGCACTACAACGAGGTGGCTCTGCTCGCCAAGATGGCGGCAAATGCTGCTAATGCGGCACAGGCTCCTGCTATGCCAAGTGCCCCTGCCATGCCAAGCGCTCCTGCCATGCCACAGGCTGCTCCTTCCATGCCACAGCAGGAACCAGTTTCACACATGGCCCCTAAATATAGCGAAGCCCGTGAGCGACCCATTCGTCGTAGAGCAATGGACGAGGACCCCTATGAGATGCATCCCGACACGGGTGGTGGTAGCAACTGGTTGAAGCTGTTGCTTATCTCAATGCTTGCTATTGCAGTTATTGCCGGTGCCGTCTACATCTTTATGGATAAGATGGGCAAGAAAGGCACTAAAGAGAAAGCCGAGACACCCACCGAAACCCCAAGCACCCAGCAGCAACAGGAAGCAGGCAATACCGAGTCGGTAGTTTACGACTATGATGGTGGTGGTGCAACGCACAATGGTGGCAACGCTGGTGGCAACGCTGGTGGCAGTTCAAGCCGTTCAGCTAATCAGGGTTCTTCTAGTGGAACTGAAATAGGAAGAACCATCAAGAATGAAGCTGCACATAAAGCATATGAGAATAGGCCCAAAGCTATTACCCCCCCTCAATCATCATCTTCGGGTTCTGTTCAACGCCCCTCCTCTTCTCAAAAAAACAATAGTAGTATTGATGAAAATAAAGCTCATAGTTCTCCAACAGGTAGAAGTGCAGGGCAAAGTGCAGCGGGAACAGCACATAGTAGAGACGGAAATGATAAATCTGGTAATTAATCATGGCAAACAAAGTAGATAATAAATCCCTGTTGCGGGTGGGAACCATGTTGCGAAATATCTATCGAATAGATGGATATTTGGCAAGTGGTGGCTTCGGGAATACCTATGTTGCCTCTAATTTGGAGTTTGACGAGCAGGTTGCCATCAAGGAGTTCTTCATGAAGGACTTGTCGCAACGTGATGATGACGGGTTGAGCATCAGCGTGCCTAATCCACACAATGTGGAGCAGTTTGAAAAGCTCCGCACCGTGTTCAAGCGTGAAGCGAAACGTGTGCGCAAGTTGGGCCGCGAGATTAACAACCCTCACATTGTTAAGGTGTATGACATCTTTGAGGAGAACAACACCGCCTACTATGTGATGCAATATGTCAACGGACGCTCTTTCAACGAGATTCTCAGGAGTCAAAAGAACCCCTGCGACTCCACATGGCTGCTGGATGTGTTCCTGCCTCAGGTGCTCGATGCACTCGAACCCCTGCACAAGAACAAGCTCTGGCACCTTGATATAAAGCCTGCCAACATCATGGCCGACAGTTCGGGCAACATCATGCTCATCGACTTTGGCTCGAGCAAGCAGATCGACCCTAACTCGGGCGACCCCGACACCACATCGAGCTTGCTGCTCATCACTCGCCCCTATGCTCCTATTGAGCTTAAGGACTGTGATTACAAGAAGATTGGCCCTTGGACCGACCTCTATTCACTTGGTGCCACACTCTATAACTTGGCAACAATGCAGAACCCACCTCGCACAAGTGATATGACAGTCGAGAACGAGTCGGCCTTCAATTTCTTGCCAGGCACCAACGAGGTCTTCAAGAAGCTTGTGATGTGGATGATGAATACCAACATCAGCAACCGTCCCAAGAGCGTTGACGAGGTGAAGAGTTTCTTGCTCGAGAACAAAGAAAAAAACACCGGTGACGACAGCTCACAAGGCATAAAGCCGTTGCTCACTCCGCCTGATTTGCCTGGTGGCGATGATGACAAGAAAGAAGAGGGTCAGCAACCACCTGTGCCTGAGCAGCCTGAGAAGGAAGTGCAGCTCAAGAGGCAGCCTAATAGAAATGTGCGCGTGGTGAGTCAACCCGAGAACGACCCTCGAACCGACTTGTCAAAGGGCAGTCCTGAGCCACAGATGCCACCCGCATTGACACCCCCGATGGGAGGTCCTGCCAGCGAGGTTACAATGCCACCAGAGGACAGTGGCTATGATGACAGTGGTTATGATAACAGTAGCGTTCAGGGAGACTATCTTGAGCCTTATGAATATGAGCATGAGCCAAGAAAGAGCAGCACTGGATTGTATATGCTACTTGCATTTCTCGCTACAGTGCTTGTGGCTGGTGCGTTGTTATATTTTTTCTGGTTAAGGGGCTCTGATTCCGGATCCCCTGATGATAATGGTGGTGGCAAAGATTCCACTACCCAAGTTGTCTTGCAAGACAAGGACTCACTCACGGCAAAAGCCGAAGATAAGTCAGTCGAGCCAAAACAAGAACAAGAAAAGAAGGACTCTACAGCCGATACAACCAAAGCTGTTGCATCGGGTGGGGGAGGCCTTTCATTCTTTGGTGGCTCGTCCGACACAGTTACCCTGGATCACGACACGGTGATAACCCGCGAGATTGATGGCAAGAAAGTCTCCTTCACCTATAGAGGTCAAATGGTGAAAGGTGAACCCAACGGCCGAGGACATGGCGTTTATGCCGATGGTGAATATGAAGGTCCCTACAAGGATGGCGAGAGAGAAGGCGCCAACGGTAAATTTGTATACACCTCGGGTAAAAACAATGGCGACACCTATGTGGGTGAGTTTGACGATGACCAATTTGAAGGTAAAGGCGAGTATTCGAGCCGCAATCACACCTATGTGGGCACGTTCGACGATGGCAAGCCCGAAGATGGAGTGAAACGTGACGCGAAAGGCAACGTTACCGACAAGTGGGTTAACGGTAATCATGTGATTCAAGATGGACAGAAGATAGGTGACGGCAATGCTATGAAGCCTAGCAGTAAGAAACTCCTTTTGGGAGGCTCGATATTGCTATTGCTCATTGCTGCGGCAGCAATCTTCTTCATTTTCCGTAGCCGCAATACTCAAGACGAAGAAGAGGATAACTACATAAACCGATAACGCCGCGCTAAAATATTTGCGTTGGCGACAACGCTGCAGGCTATATCATTTACGACAAGGCACCCCTTGTCGGCCTGCGTTTAAAACGTTAAATACTGTGAGACAGGATGATACCTGTCACTACAAGATAGAAAAATATTAATAATAACTAAAGATATATTGCACATGGCAAACAATACAGTTGACAGGAATTCAATGCTGCAAGTGGGTACCTTGCTGCGAGGGATTTATAGGATTGATAACTACTTGTCGAGTGGTGGGTTTGGTAACACCTATGTTGCAACCAACATCGAGTTTGACGAGCAAGTGGCTATCAAAGAGTTTTTTATCAAGGGTATGTCGCATCGTGATACCGACACCTCGGGAGTCAATGTGAGCAATCTTGAGAATGTGGACCAGTTCAACAAGATGCGCGACATCTTCAAGCGAGAAGCTAAACGACTGCGTCTGCTCGGGCGGTTCAACAACCCACACATCGTTAGGGTGCACGACCTATTCGAAGCCAACAATACCGCCTACTATGTGATGCAATACATTAACGGAAGCTCGCTGTCCGAGTTGCTCAAGAACCAGAGTGGGCCTTTCGACACGGGATGGCTCATGGACAGCGTGCTGCCTCAAGTTCTTGACGCCCTCGGAGTGATGCATCGCAACCAGATGTGGCACCTCGACATCAAGCCAAGCAATATCATGGTAGATGTGAACGGAAATGTGTTGATTATCGACTTTGGCTCTACCAAGCAGATAGATCCCAACACCGGTGACCCAACAATTTCCAGCACTTTGTCGTTTACCACTACCTACGCCCCACTGGAGCTTCAAGAGTATGACTACAAGAAAATTGGCCCTTGGACCGACTTGTATTCTCTTGGAGCCACACTTTATAACCTCTCGACCGGCAAGAAGCCACCACGCACCTCGGCTATCAACAACGAGGGTGTAGGGGCTTTCCAGTTCTTCCCAGGCACCAAAGAGGAATTCAAGAAACTCGTGGTGTGGATGATGAGCATTCGCACCGAGAACAGGCCACAGAGCGTTGATGAAGTTCTGCAAAGGCTGCAGAACAACGACCTGCCCGAATTGAAACCTGTTCCCGAGAAGAAGCCCGTTGAGCCTGTGATTCCAAACCTTGGTAATATGGTGCCAAAACCTCCTGTAGCAGGTGCAGGCCCACAAGGCATTCCTCTTCCCCCGGTAGCGGGAAATGCTCCCGAAGTACCCATTCCTCCTGTTTCGTCGGAGGAGACCGAGATAGGCACTCCTGCTGGCACTCCTGCAATACCGGCAGCTATGGTGCCTGGTATTCCTGATGTGGGAAACAATGATAATGGAGGTCAAAATGGCAACGACAACATGGGCGGAGAACTTCCTTCATTTGACGACCAGCCATATTTTCCCGACAATGGCGGCAATGCCGACAGTTCGGCACGCAGGCACCGATTGCCTTCCAATGCCATGAAACATGGACCTCAGCCCAACCCACAAAAGAAGGGCGGTATCAGCAAGGCCACTATGTTTGGAATTATAGCATTCCTGCTGACTCTTGTTTTGGCGGGGCTTGCATTCTACTATTTCTTCTTGAAAGATACTAAATCGGGTGGAGATAAGCCTGGTGGAGGAAATGATACTATCCCCGCGCCTACGGCTATTCACCAGGTTACCGACTCGGTGATAACATCTACTGCCAACGATACCACCATAACCTATACCTACACAGGACCGGTGAGCAACGGATTGCCAAACGGCCAGGGTAAGGGCGTATACAAGGAAGGAACCTACGAAGGTCCTTATGTAGATGGTGTGAGACAAGGTGATAATGCCAAGTTTGTCTACAGCATGAAGGGCTGTAAGGGTGATGTCTATGAAGGGCATTTCGAAAAGGACTTCTTTGATGGAGAATGTACCTACACCCAAAACGACGGTTACTACTTCAAGGGAATTGCCAAGCGAGGCAACTGGTATAACGGAGAGTGGTATGACAAGAGTGGCAAGTCCATTAGCCGTGTTGTGGACGGAAAAGAAAAGTCCAAGTAACCATTCCACGCATTGGTGCACATGGGTTTGTCACAATGATGGATGAAACGTTATTGATAATATACCATTTCGCATGACCTTTTTGGAATTATTGAATTGTTGATTTCTTGATGAAATTTTTTAGATACTTTTTTAAGAGCATTGCTGTTGTGCTTGTCGTGGCAATTACCACGACAGGCGCAATGGCGCAGTTCAATAACAACCACAAGTCTCACGGTCAACCATCCAAGCCATCCTCAGGCGAGCGACATGACGCCAAGCCCAAACCATCTTCCAAGCCCAAACCGTCAGCACACCCCAAGCCTGCCGCAAAACCTGCCGCTCCAAGCGGCAACAACAGTGGATTGACACCAGGAAGCGATGCTCCCAAAAAAGGAGAGGTCAACCCCGAAGAGCTGGTTCCAGAACCCGTTGATGAGACGTTCTTGATATTAAACGGTACCGACGAGGAGTCAAGACTCGACAAGGAGTGGTTTGGTGGTCAGCAGTGGATTAGTGTTGTCACCAACGACGAGAACGGGTACAGAGTGACGAGCTACCCCAACTGGTGTGTGATAAATGACGTGTCGGGGGCTGGTTTCAACTTGGAATGTAGCCCCAATGCGGGAGACTATCCACGTAGTGGAGCCCTCGAGGTGAGAAGCACGACGCGCATCACCATGATGACAATTCATCAAGCCGCCAACAGCACCGATATCGTTGTTGACGAGGATTCACCCTCGGCGATAATCAATAATGTGTGGTTTGAAAAGAATATCAAGGAGAATGGAGAGAAGAAATTGCTCCTGCATCTCGATTTTAATGTCAACAATCTCCGAAACAGGAAGTTTAAGGTCTATCTTTATTTCTTCCGTGACGATAATGTGACGCGACTCACCGACCACTCGGGAACCGAGATATGTTATATAGCCTATGGCACTTCGGAGTTTACTTTCTCCCACTGGGATGATTTTAAGATATATGTCAACAACAATCTCTTCCAGAAAGCCCATAATTTCAAGAAACAATGCACCATCGATATCGAGGTTACCGACGAGGATGGAAATCGATTGGGTTATAGGAGAAATTGTGCCACGGTTGATAAATAAAATGTGATTGATAGTATTTTTAGTTATTAATGTTTTTAAACCATAAGAACCATGTCAAGTCTATTCAGTATGTCAAGTTTTTGTAAAAAATTATTGTTATTCTTCCTGGTGGCTATTATAGGGCTTGCACCAGCCGAGTTAAATGCACAAAATGGTAGGTCATCGCGTCATCGCGCGCCATCGTCGAGCGCACATCGCAGCAAGCGCCAGCAGTCTTCGACTCACCGACGCCCTTCTACCTCACGAAAAAGGTCGTCTTCTTCACAACGCTCTCAGGCTCCATCTATCGTAATTAATGATTACTGGATGGAAACCGATTATGTCGACGATGATGGAGAGGAATGTGTTGCTTTTCTCATCGACTTTAATGTGAAGAACAGGAAAAATAAGGTTACGTTTGTATGCATTTATTTCTATCAAAGAAACAATTATATTCCCATTAGAGACGAGTATGGCGACCCGTTGGTCACTTATGTTGGATTCAGGCCCGACAGTAACAATGAAACCGGGTTGCAGGCTTTGTTGACCATTAGCTATGAAGATTTGATGGCTGCTGATTGGGACCCCGACGAGGATGGTATCAGCTTCGACCTTGTCGTCGAGGATGAAAATGAGGATATGATATATCTCGAAGAGAACATAAGTCCAAAATAATTTTAAAAAACTCATTCAATATGAAACACTTAATACACAGAACACTTCTTTTTGTTGTCGTTGCTTTACTGGCTGCATCACCCATCGAGATTAATGCCCAGTCGGGCAATAATCACAGGACGTTCCCGTCATCTTCCACTTCAAGATCAGGACGTTCCAGCAGGTCTTCAAGTGCAAGAGCTTCGCGTCCTTCAGGAAATCACCAGAGCCGAAATGCCTCCTCAAGGAAGGGCAGCTCGTCGAGCAACACCTCTTTCCCCATCACTCTCAACGATTACTTGGTTGACTTTGATTATGTAGACGATTACGGCAATGCATGCGTGGCTTTCTACATCGACTTCAATATCAAAAACCGCAAGAACCAGTTGACCTATGTATGCGTCAAAGCCTACAAAGGGGATAACTATACAGCAATCTTGAACAGCTGGGGGCAGCCCATTGTCACCGACCTGGGGTTTACTCCCAATTCAAATGTTAGTCAGCACAATATTGCCACTTTGACTATACCATTGGTGAATTTCTTGAACGCTACAAACTGGGACATTGACAATGACGGTCTCACTTTCGACCTCGTCTTTGAGGATCGAGACCGTGATTTGATTGGCATTCTTGAGGATCTTGACTTTTAATAACCCTTAAATTATAACAATTATGGCAAGTGTGATAAAAAAATCTTTACTTCTTGTTCTTGTAGCTCTTGTGGCTCTTGTGCCTGATGTGAATGCGCAGAATGGACGTTCGTCGCGTCACAGCAGCTCTTCATCGAGCCAAGGACGCAGCTCCAATCGTACGGTGCGTCAGTCTACAAGACAACTTTCGAAGCGTTTCCAGCAGAGTGGAAGCCAGTCGTCATCTCGTCCATCGTCCAGCTCTCCTTACCTCAGGGTCGATGGGTCAAGCACTACTCAAGAGTCGCGTGCTCCATGGGATGGTGGAAGACAATGGTTTGATGTGTCGACCAACGAGAGCGGAGGTTACAACCTCTGGGGTGTGCCTTCTTGGTGCTCGATTGAGGACAAGTCGTCACGTGGTTTCTACTTGGTTTACAACTCCAACCGGAACAACGAAGAGCGTACCGATTATTTTGAGGTGAGAACCAATAACAACCGCGTTAGGATTAATGTGGGGCAGGATGAGAATCCTGTGGAAATCAATAATGTGTGGCTCACGCACAATGTGATGCATGATGGCGTGAAGTGTCTTCAGATTCATGTGGACTTCTCGGTCGATGACATGGAAGGACAGGACATCATCGTGCTTGCAAGATTCTATTTGGGTGACAACCAGACAAGGCTCATCGATGACGACAATGACCCCATCTTTGTGCTCGACACCGACGACGCCACCTGGGCAAGCACTCACTGGAAAGATTTCAAGCTTTATATCCCCAACACTACTTTGTTGAACGCCAAGAACTTTGTTGATGAGATAACCTTTGATATCATCATTGGTGACGAAGAAGGCAATATCATCAACTATAAAGAAAATTGCGCCTCGATTGTGGCATCGTCCGATTAAGGGATTGAATCCCATATCAATAACTGTCTAAACCACTTCATTGCCCACTATAGGCAATGAAGTGGTTTTTTTCTATTAACGCGAGTTCGACGAAAATAACTTGCCGGGTATCAGCTGCTCCCATAGCTTAAGGGAGCAGCTTCCTCTACTTTCCTCGGACAATAATAATTTTTTTTAATATTGTTTCTGCTATATCCTTTTATTTACCTTTGCCAAAAAACAACATTAAACTCATTGAAAACACAATCACTATCTAATGTCTGCGCCGTCAGCGACAGGGGATGAGAAGCGACATCTACTCTAAAAGGCAATTACATAAAATGCTCACGCTCGCAAGGTTTCAAGCAAGGTTGAATAACAAGGGCTGCGGCAATGCTCAAGCGAGCTTGGCTCTGCTCTCACCTTGCACCTTGTTTGACTTTGTCTCGTTTAATCGCATTTTTAAATAAAATGCTCACGCTCGCAAGGCTTCAAGCAAGGATGAATAACAAGGGCTGCGGTTCGGCAATGCTCAAGCGAGCTTGGCTCTGCTCTCACCTTGCACCTTGTTTGACTTTGTCTCGCTTAATCGCATTTTTGTCCGTAATAAAAAAGAGTACCTAAATCTTGTCCTTCATTGTCTTAGAAACAGGAGCTTTTCCTCTCACAAAGATGCAACTTCGTGGTTGCAGAAGTTTTTATCGGACACTAATAGTTTTTTTTGATGTCAAATGGGCATAAATCTCGCCATATTAATATTTTTTAAGTATTGGAAACATTGTTTTTTAAGTCTTTGTGTTATCTTTGTCGGTGTAATCCTGTTTTTGTTAACTAACTACTATAAAAGATGGCAAAAAAGCTAATATTTATCATTTTTGCGCTTGTGCTGATGTTTCCGGCCGCTATGAATGCCGAGGAGCAGAAGCGTGAGATGCGTGCCGCATGGCTGGCAACGGTTTCAAATATCGACTGGCCCAGTGAGCGCGGTACTGGTGCTGCAGTAATAGCACGACAGAAGCAGTCGCTCATCGACTACCTTGACGGTTTTGCTCAGACCAACATGAACGCCGTGTGCATCCAGGTGCGCTCGATGTGCGACGCTATGTACCAGTCGAGCTATGAGCCATGGTCGTCCTACCTCACCGGCACTCGTGGCACCAACCCCGGCTGGGACCCTCTGGCGTTTGCTGTAGAGGAGTGCCACAAGCGTGGTATCGAATGCCATGCATGGGTCAATCCCTATCGCTATGCCAACGGCGGCCCCAACACCTGGAACACCGCTCAGGACCAGGCGTTGCGCGACTCGGGCATCCTGCTCACCTATACCAACAGTTCAGGAACCACCACCACAGTGTTGAATCCTGGCATGCCTGAATCGCGTGAGCGCATCGTGAACGTGTGCCGCGAGATGATTGAGAACTACGACATTGACGGCATCATCTTTGACGATTATTTCTACCCCAGCGGCATTCCCACCAACAGCTCTGCTGCCGACTACCAGCTGTGGCGAAACAGTGGCACCACACTTAGTTTTGCCAACTGGCGCCGCGCCCAGGTGAACCAGATGGTGGCCGACGTGTATAACATGGTTCAGATGGTGAAGCCGCAGGTGCGCTTTGCGATAGGCCCTGCTGGTGTGGCTGGAACAGCCTCAACCAGTGCGTCGCAGCACGGCGTGAATCCTTGCCCCACAGGTAGTGACTGGCAGTACTCGTCGCTATTCAGCGACCCGCTGGCATGGCTCGAGGAAGGCACTATCGACTATATCTCTCCCCAGCTCTACTGGAAGCGTAATCATTCGACCAATCCTTTTGGAGCATTGACACAATGGTGGAGCTACGTTGCCAAGCACTTCAACCGCCACCACTATGCCAGCCAGAACATCTACTTCATGGACAACGACGGCAACAACCTGTCAAGCTGGCAAGAGATTGTGGCTCAGGTTGAGCTCAGCCGCCAGTACACCGAGAACAACGCTCCTGGAGTGAACTTCTATTCATCGCGCTACATCAACGGCCCGCGCATGACAGGCTTGGGCAACTACTTGGTTCAGACTATCTTCCCACGCAAGGCATTGCCACCAGCCTTGGAATGGAAAACCAAAGACAACCTTGACACCCCTGGCAACCTTGCTCTAAACGGCAACACACTGTCATGGGATTTCGTTGATGGCGAGCTGGTGA
>CAMVKS010000025.1 GCA_947167995.1 uncultured Prevotellaceae bacterium | reverse complement strand
CTCCTATGGTTGATATGAACATGTTGTTGATCACATTCTTTATGTTGTGTACAACAATGTTGAAATCGCAGACCATTGACTTGGTGTTGCCAACTAAAGACAAAGTTGAACAGGAAGAAGAAACCAAGATTAAAGAAAGTGATGCTATTACTTTCATTCTTGATGGCACTGTAGACAAAGAAGGTCAGAAAGCCACTAACGGTAAATTGTATTACTATACAGGTCAAGGAACCGAAGAGGGTGCTCAACTCGTTGACATCACTTTTGGAAATGGCAAGGATCAAATCCGTGGCTTGTTGCAAGAGCGCAACAAGGAACTTCTCAAAGAGGTGAACAAACTCAAAGAGAGGTGGAAAAAAGGCGAGATTGCCGACTCAACCTATAACAATGAGGTTAAGAAAGCTCAGGCAAAGCAAGCTGCCGATATCAATGCCCATAGACCTATTGTAATTATCAAACCTACTGCGAACGCCTGCTATGCAGATGTGGTTCGTATGCTGGACGAGATGCAAATTAGTAAAGTCTCAACCTTCATGATTCAGAACTTGAATAAGACTGACTCCACGCTCTATGAGCAAAAAGTGGGACATGCTCTTGGTGCTCAATAATTTTGTCTAACTTAAAAAAAAGAAACATTATGGCAAAAGATGTAGATCTTTCATCGAGAGAATGGCTGGACCTTGTATTTGAAGGCAAAAACAAGGATTTTGGTGCTTATGAGATTCGTAATGACTCAGCTAAGCGTCACAACAAGTCAGTGCTTTATACTATCATTGGTATTATTGTTGTTGCAGCTCTTGCGTTCGCTTACACCTCTATTAATACCTACTTAGAGAACAAGCGACTCGAAGAGGAACGACTTAAGCAAGAAAAACTTGCTGCGCAAGCCGAGCTTGAGGAGAAGGAGCAAGAACAAGAAGAAATCCAGCAACAGGAAGAGAAGAAAGAAGAAGTCAAGAAAGAAGAGGTTCAGAACAGCCAGAAGGTAACAGAGTTGAAAGCTGTTGCCGACAAGGAGGTGAAAGAACCACCCCAAACTGTGGATAATATTCTTAAAGATGAACGACAGGTTGGTGCTAAAGACGAGGATAAGGGTACGGATGATATTACCAAGCCCACAATCCAAGATAATCAGATAGCTGTTACTGACCCCAAACCAGCTGAACCTGATAAACCTAAGGAGGAGCCCAAGCCCGAACCCAAGGCAACATCCGATGAGGTGTTCCATTCGGCTGCTACTATGCCTTCCTTCCCAGGTGGTGCAGGTGCGCTCAATAAGTACTTATCAAGCCACGTTAAGTATCCAGCTGCTGCTCAGGAAAACAATGTCCAGGGTAAGGTTGTCGTTCAGTTCGTTGTCGAGAAGGACGGTAGAGTTGGTGAGGTTAAGGTGGCACGTGGTGTGAGCTCCGACCTTGATCGTGAGGCTGTACGCGTTGTGAAGAGCCTTCCCAAGTTCTCTCCTGGCAAGAACGCCAATGGTGACCCCGTAAGAGTTTGGTATACTGTTCCTGTTACATTCAAACTGCAGGGTGCCAACTAATCCAATCTTGAATATTTCATAATTGAAATATATAAAAAGCCGCAAGCCATTTAGGACTTGCGGCTTTTTTGTTTTATAAATTATTCCCCAATTGTTTTATCAAACAACTTAAACAACAGGGTCAACTACTAAAACAACTATTTATTTTTTGTTGTGGTTGTTTTATATAACCGCAACCAAGGCATTTTCCTACTTTAGAACCCAAAATCTTAAAAAGTGATTAATCTATAGTTTCTTTTTTTGTGTCGAAGTCATGTGTGAGGTCTAAGATAAATGTGACTTAATGTTGACTTTTTCTATCTCACATGATGATTTTTTATTACTTTTGCAGTTGAATTCAAAAACATATATTATGCTTTGTTCAAATTGTGGCAATCGAGTAAACCCCGATGATGTGTATTGCGCTGTGTGTGGCGCTCACATCAGTCAAGTGAGGGACGCTGTGGCAAGAGACAAGGCTTTTGCTTATAGAGCTGCCTATAACAGCCAGCCGCCCCGCAAGCGCGAGAGCAAGAAAGGTAATAACTGGGTAATTATTCTCAGTGCTATTGTGGCGGCTTTAGTTGTTGTTGGCTTCGCACTCTATTTGGGATTGAATCATCAAGACGAGCAGTCTTTATGGGAAAAATGTGTTAGGGACAAGGAGCTTACCGATGTGAACGATTATATCAAGGAGTTCCCCAACGGAGAGCACATCAACGAGGCTCGACAACTCTATGACATGCTTTTCAACGAAAAGACCGATTGGGATAATGCCATGGCAAGCGACGATGAGGATCAATGGAGAGCATTTATCAAAAACTACCCTTCGGGCAAGCTGGTGAATCAGGCAATAGAAAAACTCGATGATGTGGTGTGGAACAAAGCGTTTGAGCAAAACAACAAAGATGCCCTAAGACGCTATCTCAATGAGTTCCCTAACGGTAGACACGTGGCAGAGGCTCGGTCACAATTCAGCAAATTGCAGCGGGCCGAACTTACATTTGAGGAAAGTGAGAATGTAAAAAACATCATCCACCAGTTTCTTGACGATATGGCACAGTGTAATCCTGACGCCATGATAATGATGTGCTCTTTCCCGATGGACAATTTCATGACCAAGCGTCAAGCGTCACAAGGCGATGTGGATGACTACGTGAGGACTTTCATGGAGAGCGACATCGAGTCGATTTGGTTCACGTCGGTTGTTGTGGGTAATGTCAATAAAACCATGAAAAATGATGACACCCCCGAATATACCGCCACTTTCACGGCGACACGATATTTTCAACGGCAGTATGTAGAAAAAGGTACTGTTGCTCAGATGAGTGGAAAGGCTGTGCTTGACCGTGATTTCCGCTTCAGGGAGTTTGCGATGGATAAAGTGTCGGAACAATAGGGGTGTGGCTTCTTGATTAAGGAAGGCGGCAGGCAGGCCACCCATAATGCTATACAAGTCTTTTTTCGTTAACTTTTTATAATTATGGGTCAATAATCATTGTGGATGGATTTTTTTTACTAATTTTACATGTTTTTATTGGCACGAAAAAACGGTCTTTGCCGTTATCTCTCAATAAACCATTTTATTCAAGCAACGTCTAATGTTAAAATTTTAAGTTCGGGAATACATGAAGAGTTCAACGATATTCAAGACTCTCAGGATTTTCTTTGGAGTTTTTATGATATTGGTATATTTGGGTATGGCCTATCTTTTGTATATCAATTTCTTTGACTGGAACACCGAACCATGGCTCACGCTCCGATATGTTTTTGCCGCAATCTTGGCGATATATGGAGTATACAGGTGCTACCGGCAGGTGAAAGGCATCGACTACTATAGGTTGAGAGACATGGAAGAACGATTTGACAATGACCACAAAAACCAAAATTAATCACACTGGCAATCATGAAAATCAAGAAACTTTTATATGGCATCGCTTTAATGGCATTTGCAGCAACCATGTTCACATCATGTAGCGGGTGCAGCAACGGCAATAAACCCGCAGCGGTAGGAAATGGCATGTGCAAAGTCATCTGCGACGAGTCGTTCAAGAACATTCTTGACGAAGAAATTGATGTGTTTGAGTTCTCTTACAAGGATGTTACAGTACTGCCACGTTATATGGATGAGACAGCGGCACTTGACTCTCTGCTTCATGAAAAAGTGAACTTGATTATCACCTACCGTGACCTTACAACCAAGCAGAAGGGCATCTTGCGACGTCAAGGACGTGCCTACCGTTCGCGACGCATTGCAGTGGATGCAGTGGCATTGATTGTCAACAAGGAGAATGACATTGACTTCCTGTCAATGAACGATATAAAGGATATTATGACGGGCAAATCCACAAAATGGGGGCAAGTCTATCCCACCAAACTCAAGGAAGAACCCATCAAGGTGATATTTGACCAGAACCGCTCGGGTGTTGTTCATTACATGAAAGACAAGTTCAATGGAGGTAATGATCTACCCATTCAGTTCTATGCCCAGGGAAGCTCGCAGGCAGTGTTTGAGGCCGTCGAAAAGACACGCAATGCCATTGGTGTGATTGGCGTTTCATGGATTACCGACGACATGAAATCGCAAGCTACCACCATCGAGGAACGATATGCTGAGCTGGAAAGCACTACAGGCAATAATCCCGATCGTGGGTTCTCCAACCGAATCAAGGTCCTTGGGGTGAGAACCGAAGAAAGCCTTCAAGATTATAAACCCTATCAGGCTTATATCTACGAGGGTACTTACCCTCTGTTCCGTGAAATTTTTGCTATCGATGCCTCGCCGTTAGGCTCTCATGACCATGATTTCTTCACATTTATTACAGGAAGCATCGGGCAGAAGATTATTCTACAAACGGGTATCTCTCCAGGCTCAGTTCCGGTAAGAATAGTGAACCTGGGAGAATAAATAACAAATGTTCTATTAAATTGGCACGCTTTTTGATAATGATATACTAAAGACATTTTTTAGACAACACGATTACAAACAATTTAATATTTTACTGAAATGAAAACTAAATTCTTTTTCGCGACAATGCTTTTAGCATGCGCAGCCTTGATGGCTAACGCTCAAGGCTACAAGGATGGTATCGACTTCTTCAAGATTGGAAAGTATGATGATGCCAAGGAGTTGCTCGAGAGAAATCTCAGCACCGCCAGCAACAAAGCCGAGGCTTACTACTACCTGGGACAGGTAGCACTGTACCAGGGTGACAAGGCGCTTGCTAAGTCTTACTATGACAAAGGTGTTCAGGCCAATCCTAAGTATCCTTTCAACTATGTGGGTCTTGCTGCCGTAGAGCTTGAGAATGGCAACACCAAAGCAGCCGAGAACTACTACAAGCAAGCCGAAAAGTGTGAAAAGAAGAATCCAAAGGTGGCTGTCGCTATGGCTAAGGCTTACTTTATTGTTGATGCTGACAAATATGCTAAACAAATAGAGAAACTCACTGCCAATGCTTTCAAGTGGGATCCCGAGGATCCTGACTACTATATCTTCCAGGGTGACATGCTTGGAGTTCAGAAACAATGGGGTGCTGCGGCAGGACAATATGATCTTGCCTCACAGCGCGATCCAAACAACATCGAAAGCCATGTAAAGTATACCAACGTGGACTTCTTCCTGAATCCAGAGCGTGCGTTGAAGAGCCTTGAGGAGTTGCTCCAGCGAGTTCCCAACAATGCGCTTGTGCAACGTGAGCTTGCCGAGAAGTATTTTGAGAACAAAGATTATGACAATGCTCTTAAATATTATGGTATCTACTATAACAACCCCAACCACTTCCCCAAAGACGAGGCGCGTTATGTCCAGCTGTTGTGGTTCAGTGAAAATAATGACAAGGCCATTGAGGTTTGTGACGAGATAATCGCCAATCCTGCTTTTCCTGCAATGAAATTCTTTGGTTATCGCTATAAACTCTACAACCTGTGCGACAAGAAAGACTGGGAAGCAGCTGCCAATGCTGGTGCTGAGTTCTTCAACCTGGCTGATAAGGGCGGTATGGAATATGATGTTCGTGACTATTCCTACTATGCAAATGCTCTCAACGGCACCAACCGTGGCGCCGAGGCAATCCAGACTTTTGAAAGGGCTATGGAGATGTTCCCAAATGAAAAAGGCATTCGCAAGCAATTGTTAGGCATTTATAACGACAATAAAGATTATGTAAATGCTGCCAAGTTGTGCCAGACTATCGTTGACAGTGGTGACTATACCGAAACCGACCTTTACAATCTTGCAAACTCTTATCGTCGCATTGCAAGCGTAGCTACCGACGATGCTTCAAGGCAGGAAGCAGTTGCAAAGGCTCGTCCCGCCGTTAATGAATTGCTCCAGAAAAATCCTAATGAGTTGGTTTATCTTTACATGGCATCTCAAATTGATGTTCTTTCTGAAAACAATGAGATTAAAGGCAATGCGTTGAATTCTTACATGAAGCTTATTGCTGCAGTAGATGCCAACCCCACCGATGAGAATGCTGCTGCTTATTATAAGAGCGCTTATCGTTACTTGGGTTATTACTATCTGCAAAATGGTGATAATATGAAAGCCAAAGAATATTACACCAAATATTTGCAGCTTGATCCCAATAATGAGAATATTCGTCAGGTTGTAGATCAGCTTTCAACTCTGGGCAACTAAGATTTTCTCAAACACACAATAACATCTTCTCGGTGAAGGTCTTGAAAAAGATTCTTCACCGAGTTTTTGTTTTATTGATGCAGATTGACTATTTTTGCCAATAAAAACATTATATCATGAAAAGACTGTTGGCAATAATCACAATAGCGGTCATCGGTGTTGCCCATGCTGCGGCGGGAGTGTTTTCGGCAAGAACGGCAATAGACCTGGCAAGGCTGCACCATACGTCGAAATCCACGTTACAAGTTCCTGGCAATGACTATGCCTCAATGCTGCATGCCATAGTGACGGCGGCCGATGCCGACGCTCTGATGCGACTCTGCGAGTCGGGTGCTACAGTACATTCATGCTTTGGAAACTCGGCAACGGTGTCAATGTCATTGAGCGATATTGACGAGGTGGCAAGAATAAAAGGGATCAAGTGTATTGAACTTGAGAGAAACTGCACGTTGACCAATAATATGGCTCGAGAACTGTCCTGTTTTCCATCTTTATACAATACTGATGATGGCTTCAGCAGTCCAGTCTACACCGGTAGCGGGGTAGTAGTGGGAGTTATTGACGTGGGCGTTGACTTCAACCACATCAACTTTCTCGACAATAATGGCAACAACCGCATTGTCAGGGTCTATCTTCCCAACGACAGCACAGGCTCTTCGCCAGTGGTTGACGGATTGACACTGCCGGGAAGTGAATACACTACACCTCAAGAAATCAGCGCATTGACTACCGACGACTCCACTCAGTATCATGGTACCCACACCACCGGTACGGCGGCTGGAAGCTACCTTGGAAACGGCTACAACGGAGTGGCTACAGGTGCACAGATAGTGGTGTGTGCTATGCCCGAAAATCGACTCACCGATTTCAATATAGCCAACTCGGTTAGATATATTTTCAATTACGCCGACCAGATGGACATGCCGGCTGTCATCAATATGAGCATTGGCAGCCAGGATGGAGCACATGATGGTACTTCCACTTTGTGCGAGCTCTACAAGCAGATGTCGGGGCCTGGTCGCATCTGTGTGGTCTCGGCAGGCAATGACGGACACATACCCATGAACGTGAGAAAAAAACTTGCTCAGAACGATTCTCTTGCCTTTTTCCTGTCGAACTGGACAAGCCGGGAACCAATGATTGGTTACTCGAGCCTGTGGTCACGCTCGGGCGAGCGTCACACGGTAGATGTTGTGATATGGGACATAAAAGCCGATTCGCTCGTGCGTCGTCTTGATATTCCCCAAGATGCCGTTCTCGACAGTGTGTATGTCGTGTCGAGCGACAACGACCCGGTGTTTGCACAATATTTCACTGGTGAACTGTATTTTGCATGTGCTTTGGAGAGCAATGGGCTTTTTCATTCGCTCATTGAGACCAACTATAGCAGTATCGATAAAAGTAAATACCGCATTGGTGTGATCAACAAGGCACCGGCAGGTGAAACTCTCATGGCATGGAGTGGCGGAAAAGTGGTTTATTCCAGCGGCAGTCTGAATGGATGGACCGGGGGAGTGGTGGGCTCAGGGTGTACAGTCAGCGATTTGGCAACAACCGATAGTGTGATTTCGGTGGGTGCCTATTGCTCCAGCTCCTCCTTTGTGATGATGAGTGGCGACACTACAACAGTGCCGAGGTGCTACCCTTACGACATCGCCTATTTCTCGGGCTATGGCCCCGATGCCTGCAATAAAACAAGGCCCGATGTGGTGGCACCTGGCTATCAGGTGGCATCGTCGGTAAGTCGCTTTGCCGAGAAATTCAATGACCCTTCCAATGTTGTCGATAATGTGGTGGTAAATGGCCGCGACAACCCCTATGGCCTTGAAGGGGGAACGTCAATGTCTACTCCTGTCGTGGTGGGCGCTATCGCACTCTGGTTGCAGATTGAGCCTAAGCTGTCAACCAGCGACATAAGGCACATAATGGAGCAGACGTGCTATCGTGATGCCTATGTCGACAATGGTCCGGCCAAGAAATGGGGTTTCGGCAAACTCGATATCGATGCCGGAATAAAACTGCTGCTTGGGAGGCTCGATGGTGATGTGAACAACGATGGGGTGGTCACTGTGGCCGATGTAACGTGCCTGTATGATATAATGCTCGGAAACTCAATCGATCACATCCAAAGGGCAGATGTCGACTGTGACAATGCCATCACTGCGGCCGATGTGTCTTTCTTGTATAACAAAATCTTGGGTCGGTGAGTTGACCTGTGGTGCAATCTTTGGCTGAGAGATAACAATAGTCATCACAAGCACCAAATAGAGAAATATTCGTCTGTTAATAAATTCTAAATATAGATAAAATGTTTTATCTGTATGGCAAATTGTGCTTTATATATTTTGTTTTGCTTGTTATTTGCATTAATTTTGTAAGGAAAATATTAAGTTTGGTCAACTATAGGCTGATTCAAGCAGCGATGTTTATGCGATGAACATGTGCTTGATGTGCCAAACTGGTTGATAATGAGATTGAAAGCCATTTGAGGTCTATGCCATTAAAGGATTCCTTTTTTTAGGGGCAGGGCACTCATGATAAGGCTCGAGTCTTTGCACATGGTTGTGAAGACATGTTAATTTTTTAAATAACTCTGTCTCAACCTTTGTCTGACCACTTGATATTGGATGCCATCCATACATTCATCACTTGGCAAGAGTGCCAGTGAACTTTACCTTCGCCAATTAAAGAACAACATAAATGACAAGTAAATGGATTTATTTGCCCCTTACATCCCAGCAAAAGAATATAGAGGAGCGTCTGGCAGTTCAGTTTCCAGAATGCCCTTCTATAGCTCGACTTTTGGTTCTGCGTGGTGTGAAGACTCCCGAGGAGGTTCGGGACTTCTTCTATCCCTCGCTCAGCCAATTGCCCGACCCATTCTTAATGAGGGATATGAAAAAGGCCGTAGAAAGGCTAAACCAGGCCTTGGGGGCAAAGGAAAAAGTAATGGTCTATGGCGATTATGACGTAGACGGAACAACTGCGGTGGCTCTGGTCTACCGCTATTTGCAGCGCTTCTATTCCAACGTGGAGTACTATATCCCCACGCGAGATGATGAAGGCTATGGTATCTCAATGCAAGGCATAGACTATGCCGAAAGCATTGGAGTGAAACTCATTATAGTGCTCGATTGTGGCATAAAGGCTGTTGACGAAATCGCCTATGCCAAGTCGAAGGGCATAGATTTCATCATCTGCGACCATCATGTGCCCGATGATGTCTTGCCCGATGCCGCAGCTATCTTGAACCCTAAGCTCGTTGACGATAAATACCCCTACAAGGATTTGTCGGGTTGTGGTGTTGGCTACAAGTTCATGCAGGGCTTTGCCCGAAGCAATGGTATCGACGACATTTATGACCTCGAGAACTCGCTCGATCTTCTCGCCGTGAGCATTGCTGCCGACCTCGTGCCTCTGACGGGGGAGAACCGTGTTCTGGCTCATTATGGCATCAAACGGCTCAACAACAATCCCTGCGCTGGTCTGCGAAGCATCTTGAGGCTCTGCCGGCTGCAAAGGAAAGAGTTGACTATCAGTGATATCATCTTTAAGATAGGACCTCTCATCAATGCGTCGGGACGCATGCAGTCCGGACAGGAATCGGTGGAACTTCTCATTTCACGCAATTCCTCGGCTGCCTATGAGATTATCAAGAAAATCGACAGCTACAACCAAAGCCGAAAAGAGCTCGACAGAAATATCACCGAAGAGGCTAACGCTATTATAGAAAACCACAAGGAGGAAATGGGCTCCAAGAAACCTATTGTGCTGTATAACCGCGATTGGCACAAGGGCATTATTGGAATCGTGGCTTCGCGTCTGTCGGAGTTGTATTTCAGGCCTTCGGTGGTGCTCACCTATAGCAATGACGGCTTTGCCACTGGTTCTTCGCGCTCGGTGAGAGGATTTGACATTTATTCGGCAATAAAAAGCTGTCGCGATTTGCTCGAGAACTTTGGCGGACACACTAATGCGGTAGGGCTCACACTCAAGGAGGAGAACATTCCAGAGTTTAAGAAACGCCTGGAAGACTATGTGGAGAATCACATCGAAACCGACCAGGTGACACCTTCTATCGATGTGGACTGCGAGCTGGGTTTCAATGAGATAAACGATTCTTTCATTAGATACATGAAACTCTTCAACCCATTCGGTCCCGAGAACCAGAAGCCGGTGTTCATGACACAGGGATGTCGTGATGCAGGAACGAGCAAGCTTGTGGGCAAGAAGATGGAACACATCAAGCTCGACGTGCTTGATCCCAAGTCGGGAAAGGTGATGAATGGTATCGCCTTTGGCATGGGAGAGTATTTCGATGAGATAAAGCAGGGAAAACCTTTTGACATCATCTATACTGTTGAGGAGAACAAACACCGTAATTCGGTCTCGATTCAGTTGCTTATTAAAGGTATTAGAATGAGCGATGAATCTTGATGGGGCCGATATTCACAGCATTCTATTAAAATACTGGGGATATAAGCAGTTTCGCGCACTTCAGGAAGACATCATAATGTCGGTCCTTGAGGGGCGCGATACTCTTGGACTCATGCCCACCGGTGGAGGCAAGTCTATAACTTTCCAGGTTCCCACTCTTGTCATGGAGGGCATTGCCATTGTGGTGACACCCATCATCTCGCTGATGAAAGATCAGGTTGATAATCTCGTGGCACGAGGTGTTAAAGCTACCTATCTGCATGCTGGTCTCTCAATGGCCGAGAATCGAAGGGTCATGGAGAAGTGCCTTAATGGAAACTATAAATTCCTCTACGTCTCTCCCGAAAGGCTCGAGAACTCCAACTTTATTGACCGCATCAAGAAGTTGAATGTCTGCCTCATCGTTGTTGACGAGGCGCATTGCATTTCGCAATGGGGATATGATTTCAGGCCGTCATTCTTGAAAATAGCTGCTTTGCGCAAAGTTTTCCCTCATGCACCTGTCTTGGCTTTGACGGCAACAGCTACGTCGGTGGTTGTCGATGATATTCAAGAAAAACTTCAATTCAGGTCGCGTAACGTGTTTAAAACGAGCTTCGTGAGAGAAAATATTTCTTACGTGGTGCGTCACACGACCGAGAAGATGGCTGAGCTTGTACACATCATGAAGTCGGTGCCTGGGTCGGCCATTGTCTATGTGCGAAGTCGCAAGAGAACGAAGCTCATTGCCGATGAATTGCGGCGAAATGGACTCAGTGCCGATTATTATCATGCAGGACTGAATATTGAGGAGAAAGAGGACAAGCAGAACAAGTGGAAAGACGATGAGGTGAGGGTGATGGTAGCAACCAATGCCTTTGGAATGGGTATCGATAAGCCCGATGTTAGGCTCGTGGTACACGTCGACATTCCCAACTCGCTCGAAGAATATTTCCAGGAGGCAGGACGTGCAGGACGTGATGGGAATCGTTCCTATGCTGTCATGCTCGTGAGGCAGACCGACAAGGCGGTGCTGAGACGACATCTGAGCGAGGCTTTCCCCGAAAAAGAATTTATACGCAAGGTTTATGAGAGGGTGGGAAACTTTCTTGAAGTAGCTCTTGGCGAAGGTTACGGAATGATGCTGGATTTCAACTTCAACCTGTTCTGCCGCACTTTCAATCTACCTGTACTACCCACTCACAATGCATTGAGAATACTCACTCAGGCAGGGTATATACAGTTTGTGGAAGAAATTGAGTCGCAGTCACGCATTATGATTCTTGCCAATAAGGAACAACTCTACAACCTTTCCACTACCACGCCTCGAGCCGATGAGGTGCTGCAGGCAATCTTGCGCACCTACACGGGGCTGTTTGCCGACTATGTGTTCATTAACGAAGACGTCATTTCCTTTAGGTACAATCTACCTCAGGAGACAATATATGAGTCGCTACTCGAGCTTAACCGGTTGCACATTCTGCATTATGTGCCTCGCAAGCGCACTCCATATATCATCTACACAACCTCGCGAGAAGAACCACAGTATGTCGCCATTCCTCGGGCGGTTTATGAAGATTTGCGCAAGCGCATGGAGCAACGTGTCGATGCGGTGATAGACTATTGTTACCGTGACGATATTTGTCGTGAACAATTTCTTGTCGAGTATTTCGGCGAAGACTCCTCGCAGCCATGTGGGCATTGTGACACCTGTATCGAGAGGCACAAGAATGAATCGCACTCTCCTCGAGACGTTCAGCAGGGTATTCTTTACATGGCAAAGCTCAAACCCAGGACATTGAGCGATTTTATTAAAACTTTGTCGTTTCCGCAAGACGAAATCATCAAAATGGTCTCAATGTTGGTTGACGAGGGATTTCTCAAGCATCTTAACGATGACACATATTTTAATGGTGAAAATCATTGAATTAAGGTGATAAATATCAATGAAACTTGCATTTCTCATGAAAAATCACGAATTTTGCAAATAATCAAAATAATACTTTAATAACATATCTAAAAAACACTTGACATGAAAAAGATTTTATCCTTGTTTTGCTTAGTCGCCATTCTTGTCGCTTGCAACACAACTCAAAAGGTCTCGCAGGTCAGCAACTACCAGTTGCCCTCAACCGAAGATGTGGTGATGTATCAGGTAAATCCTCGAGTATTTGCACCACAGCAGTCTCTCAAAGCTGTAACTCAGCGGGTCAAGGCTATTAGCGACTTGGGGGCAAACGTGATGTGGGTAATGCCCATTTATCCCATCGGAAAGGTGAAAAGCAAGAATTCGCCTTATTCTATCAGCAATTACAAGCAAGTTAATCCTGAATTTGGTACAATCGACGATATGAAAGCGCTGGTCAAGGAGTGTCACGCTAATGGCATGTCGATAATTCTTGACTGGGTCGCCAATCACACCGCCTGGGACAACGTGTGGATGAAGGACCACAAAGACTGGTATACCCAGGATGAGGGCGGTAATGTGATTTTCCCTCCAGGCACCGACTGGACCGATGTCGCCGATCTCAACTACGACAATCAAGACATGCGTGCTGCCATGATAGATGCTATGAAGTTCTGGGTTGTTGAGGTTGGAGTCGACGGTTTCCGTTGCGACGTTGCCGATCAGGTGCCAGCCGACTTCTGGCGTGATGCTATCTCACAGTTGAGAAAGGCTGCCGGTAACCGCAGAATATTGATGCTTGCCGAGGGCGCTAACCCCGACAATTTCACCGTGGGCGGCTTCGACATGAACTACGCATGGGGATTCATGGGCGCACTCGACAGGGTTTTCTGTAAAGGACAGAAAGCAAGTGACCTCATCGATTGCGACAAGAGAGAGTATGGCGAGATTCCACAGGGGAAAATAAAACTTCGCTTTATTACCAACCATGACGAGGCAACAAAATATTCTACGACACAGCAGTTTGGCTCGATCGATGGCGCGCTGGCGGCATTTGTAGCCACCACATTCCTTCATGGCGGAATGCTCGTCTATGGCTCGCAAGAGGTGGCATACCCCGAGAAAATAAACTTCTTCAACTATGTCCCAGTTGATTGGAATTCCAACTCCCAGGTATTGGCTACCTACAAGAAACTAATTGCTGTCTATAAAGACAACCCTGCCATCGCAAAAGGCGAGCTGATAACATACCCCGACGACAATGTGCTGGCGTTTGAGAAAGTTGACTATAACAGCGATTTCCTTGTGCTTGTCAACGTTCGTAACACCAAGCAAATCTATAAGGACATACCTGACAGTTGGGAAAATGTCAATCTCACCGACATGATGACCTCAAGGAGCATCAAGCTCGGCACCTCAATTGAACTTGCGCCATTCCAGTATCTCATCCTCAAGAAATAAAGTTGCAGACTTTTAATATAAATAGCAACGCCCGCCTTGAAAGATGAGCGTTGCTGTTTTATTTAAAATCATTCGTTGTATCTTTATTGTGTCAGAGAAGCTAATCCCATTCAAAGTTCTTGACTCCGGCTCCTATCTCAAAATGGTATTTCACTATGCCTAAGTCAACTTTGGAATAGAATCCAAGGCCGGCTTTCACGCTCACTTTATTGCCGTCGTGAAGGCTGAATTTGAACTTCTGTTGGTTGATTGCTGTGGGAGCGAGTAGGGCACACGCTACACCTTGCTTGTACCACTGTGGCGCAGTCTTAATGCTGGTCTCACTCACTTTGTTAGGGGCCTTGCGCTTGTGGTCGACGCCTTGTGTGGCGCCATAACCCAATGAGATTACACACACTAATTTCTCGTCATGGCCTATATCGAGTGCGCTGCCAATCTTCTTGTAGCTCAGACCCACCCAGCATGTGTTTAGCCCAATGCGCTGTGCTTCAAGCACGAGACGCTCGCCGTAGTAACCCACTCTCTCGTCGAGAAGGTCGCTTTTTTTGCCAATCATGGCAAAGTAGTTTTTCACTTTGCTGAACTTGCCATACCTCGCCAGTAGGCTCTCTCCAAAAGAGCGTGGCTCATCGGTAATCAGCTGGATGTGAAGTCCGCTTTGGACATTACATTCTGCCACAAGCAGTTTTAGCCGCTCAATTTTCTCGGGTTCAATGGGTTTCTCGGTATAATGTCTTACTGAGTGCCTCGCCTTGATTGCCTCTATTAAATCCATGATTATAATATAGTTTCAAGATAGGTTTTCATTGGCTTCATGCCGCATCTGTCATAGAATGCCCTTGCTCCTGGGTTGCACTCCCACACGTTGAGAGTGACATTGTAGAATCCATTGTTGCGTGCATAGTCAAGAACATGGTCATAGAGACGCTTGGCGATGTGCCGACGTCGGAACGCCTCATCGACACACAAGTCATCGATATATAACGTTTTAATATCGGTGCGATTGTTGTCGTTGATGAACTGTTCCACTTGACCAAAGCAGTAACCAAGCACCATGTCGTTGTCATCGGTTAGCACGAAGATTGGGGAGTGCTCAGTATCGGCAATTATAGCCTCGAGTTGCTCGTCGGTGTACTTGCGGTTGCCACTTTTGAATAAGTCGGGACGACCTTTGGCATGAACGTTATTGACCTGGGTCAATAACTCATGAATGCGTGGGATGTCTTTGTTTTGTGCGTTTCTTATCATAATGATTATATCTGGTGGCATGTGAATGAAAAATCGCTGGTAGTATTGAATTAATTCAATGTCTATCAGCGATTTCCTTTTGTGGGTGCTGACGGATTCGAACCGCCGACCCTCTGCTTGTAAGGCAGATGCTCTGAACCAGCTGAGCTAAGCACCCATGCCTTCTTTAGAAAAGCGATGCAAAGGTACGGCAAGATTTTGAACTGTGCAAACTTTTTGCGTTTTTTTTTGAAAAAAACTTCATTTTCCCATCAAAAAAACATTATTTCTTACGGCTTGCCTCAATTATTTTGATGGTTTTGAGTATTTGTTCACCTAAATATATAGTGTAACCTTGCTTCAAGAAAAACACATTACCATTGTTGTCGCTCAGGAAGAAAATGGGCAGTTCTGGTGAAGTCAGATTGAGTTGTTGTTCTATATTTGCAATAAGCTGATCATTTTCTTGAGTGCATAAGAGCCATTTGGCATTAGTCGCGGTTGTGAAATCGTTATAGTGGTTGTAGCCCAAAAAAGCTTTGCTGCTTTTATCTAAGATTACAATGTTGCATCCTATCGTTTCCAATTCCTTGATGTGAGGCAAAATGTCGTTGAGGGCGTGGTTGGTTGGCTCGTGATTTGGAGAGATGATGCCCACCATGGTATAACCTTTATCGGCAAGCAATTTCTCCTGATTGGCGTTGTTGGTATCTATTAAATATTCATAGCTTAAATTGTTGTCGATGGTGCCTAAAACGGCCGTCGATATTTGCGCTTCACGAAGTTTTATAGGTAGCCTACATTCTTCTTTTTCTTCGATTTCAAAAGTCGTGATGCTTGCCAGCACGCTACCGTCGCTCAGGCGGTTGCCAGTTGTGAGAATGTATGCGCCTGGCTCAAGCTCCACTCCATCCTTGAAGGTGTTGCTGCAAGTGGCTTCCTCGGAATAGGTGAGCAGTTGTGGTGTGTTGTTCTCTATCTTGCTCAGTGTGAAGTGGGTGTAGTAGGTGAGGTCGTTGTGTGTGTCGCTTGGCGTGAAATTGAGCTTCAGAATGCCCGAAGGCTCGGTTTTGAGCGGAACTTTTTCCTCAAATTTCACTTCGTGCCAAGCATGGTTTAGGTAGTATTCGAGTTTGCCGTTCACCTCGTTGATGCGTGCTGGCCACCCCATGCTGCGAGCTGCACTCACGAAGAAGATTGCGCGTCCCAGTTCGTCGGTGTGTCGAGTGCGGTACACGCTCATGGGTTGCTGACGCAGACGTTGTGGGTTGTGCTCATTGTCAATCTTGATATTCTCCCTTGTCCAAGCTATAAAGTCGCCAATGCTGGCCACCTTGCCGCTTAATTCTTTTCGGAAGAAGGCTTTATAGGGCGTGAGCCATTCGTTTTCCACTCGTGGACAAAGCACATAGCGGCAATATATTTCGCTGGTGTCGACAACTGACACTTCGTTGTCCTTGAGCACCTCTAAATTGATGTCGCGCAGGTCTTTCTGGCTGATGACTTCAAGTAGCTTGTGAGCCATAACCTTGTTTTGTGACTCGTCGAGAAACTTCCTAATGGTGTGGTGGTTACCGCGCCAAGCTTCAACGGGCATCATGGCTTCATAAGCCTGACGTATAGAATCTTCCTGCGCTTTTCGACGGTCGTTGATGGCGCGCTGCTCGTCGGTGACTACGGGTAGTACTGCGCTTGATGGTGGTGGCACTATGTCAAGGTCGAGGTGTTGTGGCAGAGAACCGTCATTAAGTTGGATGATCTCACGGTGGTCGTTGGTCCACGACACTTTCTTTAGGGCGACAAGATTGTCTTTGGTCACCCACACCAGCAAATCACCGTGGCCAGCAGTGAGAAACGTGGTCCCATTATTGTCGGTGGTCTTTCGGGCAACAGTGTAGAATTCAGCGTAATTATAGAGCTTGAACTCCACAGTAGCATCGCTCACTGGTTTTTCGTCTTTGTCAATGACAATTATCTCGACGAGCGAGGTGGGGGCGTAGTTGCTGGTGACGTTAATCTCGGTGTAGCACGGAGTGAGGCTCATCACCTCTTCGGGGCCATCATAGTAGCCTGCTACCTTGGTGTGCATTAGCATGCCACGCGAGGCGCTCTCGTTGAACCATCCCAGGTTGAGCACAGGTTCTGGCTCGCAGGCGCCCAGGAAGTACCATTTGCCGCCAGCCCAGGCCTCGACCCATGCGTGGTTGTCGTCGGTGTGGGCCCATCGTGGGGTATAGACTTGGCGGGCAGGGATGCACACCGAGCGCAGCGCTGCAACCAGGAATGTCGATTCCTCGCCGCATCGGCCATAGGCAGTGCGCATTGTGGCGAGCGGACTGCTTGTGCGTGCGTCGCTGGGGCGGTAACTCACTTTCTCGTGACACCAGTGGTTCACTTCGAGTATGGCATCTTCCATCGTGAGGCCTTTAACGCGGTCACGCAGCTCGCGGTAGAACACCATCCTTGCGGTGTCAAGGTTCTCGTTGTTGACACGTACAGGCAGGACAAAATGCTCAAACTCACGCTCAGGCACACTTTCACCCCACGGCATCTCCTCACGGGCTTGAAGTGCAGTCATGTAGTTGCGATAATAGAAGTTGTCGCTGTAGTCGGTGCGGTCGGGGAGTGCTAAATAGCTTTTTAGCTTTTCCACATACTGCCAGGCAATGTTGCTGTTATCACCAGCGGCCATGCTTGCCGCTGTAATCGCTATAATAGTGACTGTTAAAATGGTCTTTATGAAATATTTCATGACATTGTTTTTTATCTGTTGCAAAAATAACAAATAATTGACTAAAAACATATAAAAGTGCTAACATAATTTGGCTTTTTCATGATAATTAGCTAATTTAGCGACTTGAAAAATAATAGCTACTAACTAATAATCATAATTTACTACAACAATGAGACCAAGTTATGTTTTGTTTGCCGACGGCTTCGAGGAAATCGAGGCCTTGACGATTGTTGACGTGCTGCGTCGTGCTGGTATGCCAGTGGTTACCATGTCGATTTATGACGCCCCCGAAGCAATAGGGGCTCACGGAGTTACCGTGGTTGCCGACGAAGCGTTTGACCCCGATATGCTTGAAGATGCCGAGTGGCTGATTTGTCCAGGCGGAATGCCAGGAGCTTCCAATCTCGCCGAGAACGAGACTTTATGTGAAATCCTGAAAGAGCAAAACGAGAAAGGGGAGAAACTCGCGGCAATTTGCGCCTCTCCATCGGTGATTTTCGGACCGTTGGGACTGCTGGAAGGCAGGGACGCAGTGTGCTATCCTGGCATGGAAGAAGGCATGGAGGGTGCAAATGTGCTCAGTCAGCGAGTGGCTGTCGACGGCAATATCGTTACTGGCAACGGACCGGCGTCGGCAGCTAAGTTTGCCTTGACTATCGCAGCCATGAGCATGGGCGACGATGTGGCCAACGAAGTCGCTGCTGGCATGTTGATGTAATTCTAAGAAAAAATGTTACGATAAAAAATAATCGTGGAAGCTTTAGCCTTCACGATTATTTTTTCCTTTAGCGTTAACCACTTACAGTATGTTACTTAAAGAAGTAGGTCGCCTGGATAAACCAGGTTCTTTGCTTGGCCACATGGTCATCGAGTAGCTTAGTGCCTAAATTCTGTCCCACACTGAACATGTATCCGCCACTCACCTGAACCTTGTTGAAAAGCTCTACACCCGCACCAACATGAAGCATCACGTTCACTGTGGTGTAGCGCAATGCGTCGCCAACCTTGTTGTGGCCGGCAAGGAACGAGAACGTGGGTCCAGCGTAGGCAAAGGGCATGATAGTGCTCTCCAATCCCCCCAGGTTGCTGTAACGGAACTTGAGATTGATGGGAACATCGATGTAGTGCAAGCGCACCACTTCGTTGCCAAGACCTTGAGAGCCCCATGCCAACTTGTCGCCAAGGTGAAGTCGGCCTTGTCGCAAGGTGTAGAGAACCGAGGCATCAAGACCAAAACCCACTCCGGGGATCATCATGTCGCCAGTGACACCTATCGAGCCGCCAAACATGCGGTCGGTCTCAAAAATGTCGGGCTGCTTGAAGTGTATGTCATTGTAATTGCCGCCTACGGTAATACCCCAGCGCCTGACTGGCTGAGCCTGAGAAGATAAAACAGTTAAGGCGCAGATGGCGACCAATATTAGCTTGATGTGAAGTCTCATTATTCTTATGATTATTGTCAATTTTTTATTTTTCAGACTGCAAAACTAACACAATTTATTGTCACAAACAAGAATTTCAAATTTTATAACATAATTTTCGTCTATTACCTACGTTTCTGGAACGATACTCGCGATTTGACTCTTGTGATGTCGTCAACGTTGATGTCGAGGCGAATGTTGCTCAAATCATTGTCGTCGATTGCGATTGACGCAGTGGTGTCGTAGTAGGATTCTTTGACAAATGCCAACTCCAAACGATGGATGTAGTGCTCGCTGTACACCTGTAGGGGGAACTGGTTGAGAATGTGCTCGAGGTAGCGAACTGTGTTGACATGGCCGTTGAAGTCAATATCGGTGTAACAGAAGCGGTAGCCCTCGACGCGTGTGGGCTCAAAAGGCCTGAGGCGGCTCTGTGGCTCTATGGGACAGGTGTGCTCGGTGACATTTGCCGAAATGTAGCTCAGTTTAGAGATGTCGACGCTCTCTCGTGTGTTCAGGTTAATCACGACCCAAATGGTGCGAGCGTAGCCAATCACATTGCCGTCGCCGTCGGCAATCTCCATGTTACGTTGCGAGAAGTGGCGGTTGTAGTCTTCGATCCAAGTGGTGAGTGAGTACCATTCATCTACACGTGGATAGCGTTTCATCTCGATGGTGACTCTCGAGAGCACCCATCCTTGGGCGTCTTCTATCAAGCGGGCATAGCCCACTCCCCATGAGTTGGCATGGTTGGTTGCTACTTCTATTATTCGGTTCATCAGCAGTGTGATAGGCATTTCGGCCTGTGGGTTGCATTCTCCTGCCGAGAGGTAGAACGACTGCTTGTATTCTTTTAGGTTGGGATTGCTTTCTATCATTTTATTCCGCAGTTTTTCTTTAGTTCTTTGGTAGTGCTGTGTTTCTTGCCGTTGAGGTCATAGATATATTGATTGGTGTGCTTGGGAGGCATCTTCTTGGCATTATCAAATTTCTCGGGATAGAGAATGCGTGTGAAAACCACTCGCTGAATCTGGGTCTTGTCGCACCGTCCCATGCTGTAGCCCATCTCGGCGGGATTCTCTCCGGGCCCGTTGCTACTCCAGTAGGTAACATAGCCTTCGGTATCGATACCCATGAATATCACACTGTGGCCATGCTCCTGAAGGTCACCTTTCACGCCGTTGTCGCCAATGATGGCTCCGCTGTCGTCATCGCGGTTCCAGAAGATTTTCATGAAATCGCCTGGGATGGCTTGACTCCACACTGGGTCATTGCGCCACTCGTCGTCGCTCATGTATCGCTCGTTGGGGTCTTCTTTGCAGGCTTCGGTCTTTGCGCCCCTGAAAGCAGTGAAGCTGAAACCCGCCTTGAGTTCGTGAATGGTTACCGCCACAGCAGGACCGTTGCCGTTCATCCTGCCCCAGAAACCCTCACCATCGCTCTGGTAGTAACCTTTGGGGTTCATGTTGTCGACAATGCCCACAAATGGTTTCATCGACAACCATGCCTCACGACCTATTTTATGGTCTTTGTCCCACATGAGCAGGGCTTTGATTAGAACACAGTAGGTGGCACTTGAGCAGAACGAGGGCTGTGCGAGAGTCAGGTCAAGCACTGGCCTTTGGTCGGCAAGTGTCATTTGATAGGCTTGATGCAGTCCTTTCCAGGCTGTTTTCTTGAATATATCGTTAGGTCTTGAGCCTGTGTAATAGCCGCCGTTGTGGGGAAAAGAGTCGATGGCTGCGAGCACACACTGCTGCCACTCCTGATTGACTCTGTTTTCATCACCTGCCGATGCAGTTCCCGTTGCAACTGAGATCATCAAAACCAATGCTACAATGTTTCGGAAAATATTCATGTGAGTTGATGTTTTTATAAAAATCGCCCCAAAAGTAGTGAAAAAAACACAAAGCGGCAAATTTCATGGTTCAAACGGTGTAGATTCAATCGACTTGATTATAAAGTGGAACAGACAACATTTTATGTGATTGTGTTGGGCTGTATTGTTGTCGTCAACCGATAGAAAACTTAATTATAGTTTATTTTTAAAATAAAATATTTATTATAAGCCTATTCTTGGGAAAATATAGTAACTTTGTCGTCGTTTTCTATGAAACAGCTTTTTAAATGCGATAAAAACTATGTTTAATATATTTAAGAAGAAATCTCAGGTGGATGCTAAGTTGTTCTATCACACCGATGTGCACAGCCACATCCTGCCTGGTGTAGACCATGGTTCCCAAGATGTGATGGAGTCGCTCGAGATGCTCAGGGCTCAAATCGACATGGGTATAACACACGTGATGTGCACCTCTCATGTCACCGCCGAAACCTTCGAAAACACACCCGAGACCCTTACCGAGGCCTATAATGTTTTACAGAAGGCTGTAGAAGAGGAAGGACTGCCAATCAAGATTTATCCCTCGGCCGAATACCGTATCGACGAATATTGGACCAAGGAATATGAGGCAGGGCACCTTCTTCCCATGCCTGGTAAGCGCATCCTGCTTGAGAATTCTTTTGCTCAGGAACTTATTGGCATCGACAATATGATGTTTGAGCTGCAGATAAAAGGCTATAGGCCCATTCTTGCACACCCTGAGCGTTATCGCTACTATTATGACCGCAAAGAGCGTTACAAGGCTTTGCACAGCGCAAGCGTCAAGTTCCAGATTAATATTCTCTCCCTTGAGGGATACTTTGGCCGTAGTGCGCGTGAGACCGCTTTATGGCTCATAGACCAGAACCTGTGTGACATGCTTGGAAGCGACATGCACAACATGGAGCATGCTCGCCTCATTAAGGAATACATTGGCTCAAAAGATTGGAAAAAGTTATGCCAGAAGTATGATTTGCCCAATCGCATTGTCAATGACCGCGAGTTCGACTTCTGATTTATTCCTTCACTTTTCCTTTCAACAGTTGCGATGCTGAAGATAAAGAGACTATATGTGTTCATGTTAAAGACTTATTTGCCTTTATTCATGATGACGTTCTGTATCTGTCTCTTTATTGTGATAATGCAGTTCTTGTGGAAGTATATCGATGAGCTCGTGGGTAAGGGACTCAGTGTTGACATCATTGCTGAGCTGTTCTTCTATGCCGCTCTGTCGATGGTCCCTCTTGCACTGCCACTATCTATTCTGCTGGCGTCGCTGATGACTTTCGGTAATTTAGGTGAGCATTTTGAGCTCACGGCGATGAAGTCAAGCGGCATTTCCTTGCTCAAGGTGATGAAGCCGCTCACGATTTTTGTGGCTCTGGTGAGTGTGGGGGCGTTTTTCTTCCAGAACGATGTGCTGCCGCCGTCGCAAGTGAAAATGTATACGCTATTGTTCTCAATGAGGCAGAAGTCTCCAACCCTCGACATTCCTGAGGGGGCGATCTACAACCAGATTCCGGGTTATAACCTCTATGTCAAGCAGAAAAATCCTAACAATAACAAACTTTATGGGTTGCTCATCTATGATGTGTCAACCACCTCGACCTACCCAAGAATTGTCGCTGCCGACTCGGGTAGCCTATACATGAATGACAAAAAAACACACTTGATTCTCACTCTCGAGCATGGAAACTGGTATGAAGATCTTTCCACAAGCACTTCTATGAGCGAAGAACTCGGCAGTGAGATGTATAGGCGAGAAGCTTTTAAGTATAAAGAGATAATCATTCCCTATAACGACAATTTCACACGCATGGACGATGAGACAATGCGGCAGCAATATATCGGCAAAAACATGTCGGAGCTGCGAAGCACTATCGATTCGTTGACCCTGAAAGTTGATTCGGCCGGAAATGTTGTCAGCAGGGAAATGAGACTCACTCCAAGTGTGGGAGTGCCTACGGCCAAGGATACTACTCACAACGTGGCACAGACGGCAAAACCTGTCCTCACTGCACCTGTAAAGCTTGACAAGCCTGTTAATTTCGACTCAATCTGGGCTGCCATGTCTCCTACATCAAAGTCATTGACAGCCAACAATGCCATCTCAAGACTTAAGATGGGAAAGCAGAGCTATGAGTTCAAAAGCTATGCTATGGAGGACAACAATTTTATGATAAGGAGGCACGAAATTGAATTGCAGAAGAAGTTCACATTGTCGCTTGCTTGTCTCATCTTCTTCTTCATTGGGGCACCTCTCGGCGCCATCATCAGGAAGGGTGGACTGGGTACTCCTATCGTTATCTCGGTTCTGCTGTTTATCGTTTACTACATTATCGATAACTCGGGCTATAAGTTGGCAAGAGACGGTCGATGGGCAGTGTGGGAAGGCGTGTGGCTCAGCTCGGCTGTCCTCTTGCCGTTGGGCATTTTCCTTACCAAGAAGGCTATTGACGACTCGGCAGTATTCAATGCCGATGCCTACCGTAATTTCTTCAGACGGTTGTTGGGCTTGCATCAGATCAGGCATCTCACTCTCAAGGAGGTTGTGATCGAAGAGGTAGATTCAAAGGTTGCTTTGAGCAAGCTCGCTACACTCAAGGAGAACTGTGAAAAGTTCCTCGGCAGATACAAGGAAAGACAGTCCTATCTTGTTTATCTTCAACAAGGATATGACAAGCAGGCTTTGAGCCTGTTGTCACAGGAGATTGACGATGTTGTCGACTACATGTCCAATTCTCGCAATCAACTGCTGCTGAACAAAACGATGGACTTCCCCATCGTCAGGAAGTTGCTCACCTATCATGTCACTAATAATAAGCATTTGGGAACTTTCCTGGCGGCATTTTTCCCTGTAGGTCTGCCATTGTATCTTGTGGGTATCAGGCATCAAGCCAACCTGAAGAATGAGTTGAAGACGGTGACGAGAGTGTGTGACGAGATATCCGACATAATAATGAAAGATTCAACCCACATCAACGAAAAAGACCAAAAAGAAACGATATAACTTGTTATGATGCAAAACGAAGAGTTTAAGTTAAATACCATAGATGAAGCAATCGAGCAATTCCGCAAGGGAGAATTTGTGATTGTTGTTGATGATGAAGACCGTGAGAATGAAGGCGATTTCATTATTGCAGCCGAATGTATAACCGAGGAAAAGGTCAACTTCATGATGAGTGAGGGCAGGGGAGTGCTGTGCACTCCTGTCACCACCGAGCGCTGCAAGCAGCTGGGACTCACCATGCAGGTCGACGACAACACTTCAATGTTAGGGACACCTTTCACTGTGACAATCGACAAGCTTGAAGGTTGCACAACAGGTGTGTCGATGCATGACCGTGCCGAGACAATTCGTCACCTTGCCAATCCCGATGCCAAAGCTACCGACTTTGGAAGACCGGGACACATCAATCCACTGCGTGCTCAAGACAAGGGGGTGCTCAAGCGTGCCGGTCACACCGAGGCAGCTATCGACCTTACCCGACTTGCCGGGATGCAGCCAGCCGCCGCCCTTATCGAGATTATCAATCCCGACGGCACAATGGCGCGATTGCCACAGCTCATGGAAGTGAGCCGCAAGTACAAGATGCCCATAATCTCTATAAAGGACTTGATTGCCTATCGCCTGCGCACCGAGAAGATTGTCGAGGTTGGCGAGATAGTCGACATGCCCACTTGTTATGGACGTTTCAGGCTCATCCCTTTCAAACAGCTCAACAACGGTCTCGAGCACATAGCTCTCATCAAGGGTGAATGGACCGAGGACGAGCCGCTACTCGTGCGTGTGCACTCCTCTTGTGCCACAGGCGATATATTCGGCTCTATGCGATGCGAATGTGGCGAACAACTGCACAAGGCAATGCAGATGATAGAGGAGGAAGGAAAAGGTCTCATCGTCTACATGAACCAGGAAGGACGCGGTATAGGACTCATGAACAAAATAAAAGCCTACAAGCTCCAACAGGAAGAAGGGCTCGACACTGTCGATGCCAACACACACCTCGGCTTCAAGCCCGACGAGCGTGACTATGGTGTGGGAGCAAATATTCTGCGCATTCTCGGTGTCAAGAAAATGCGGCTCATGACCAACAATCCCGTGAAGCGTGTCGGCCTCGAGAGCTACGGCCTGGAAGTCGTCGAGAATGTCCCCATCGAAGTCATGCCCAATCAATACAACCGCTTCTATATGCACACCAAGAAAACCCGCATGGGGCACAATCTGCACAATGTTTAATTAAGGTTTGTATAATAATGTCTTGAAGAATGATCTAAGTGGCGGAGTGCTTACCATTGAGTACTCCGCCACTGGTGTGTCATGTCTTTTCTCTAACCTTAAACCCACCATTTTGTTCAAATTTTTGTTCAAAATGCATTCTGTTTCTTGAAAAAATCAATAAAAATTTTAAAATGTGGCAATTAATGCCTAATTTTGCAGTTTCAGTTAAAAGAATAAGTTTTAAAAAGAGTATATGTTTAAAAATTATTTAGTATGAAAAAAATTTTTTTACTTGCTGTCGCTGCAATGACTTTGAGTGCGGCTTCGGCACAAGTTACCGTTCAAGGTAACAAGTTCTTTGACAACATCTCAGTGACTCTCAAGGGTGGTATGGTTTCTCCTTACCAGCACTATGCCTTCTGGAAAAGCGCCAGAGGTGTAGGTGGTATTGAGCTTCGCAAGCAGGTGACTCCTGTGCTTGGACTCGGTGTCGAAGGTGAATGGTCTATCAACACCTCTTCCTGGCAGAAGCCTTATGGCGAGCATGCTTCTATTTGGGGTGTACACAGTAAGACCATTATCGACCATCAGCTCGTAGGCGGTTTCGGTACTGTTAACTTGACAAACCTCCTGCTTGGATATCCAGGTGTTCCAAGAACTCTTGATGTCGAGGCTGTCGCTGGCTTGGGATGGTGGCACGCCTATAAGACAGGTGATATTGACCTGCCAGGAGAAGTGGTTGTTGGTAATGCTGACAAGAACTCGTGGTATACCAAGGCTGGTCTTAACCTTAACTGGAATGTGGGTGAGTCAAAGGCTTTGACAGTTTCTCTCAAGCCAGCAGTTGTGTGGTACATGGGTAGAGGCGCTACTCAGCACACCAATGTGTTCAATGCCAATACTGCAGCAGTAGAGATTGAAGCAGGTCTTACCTATCACTTCAAGAACCACACTGGTGCTCACTACATGACCCTCTGTCCAATGAGATACACCCAGAGTGACCTTGACGCTATCAACGCTCAAGTCAACGACCTCAGAGGACAACTCAGCAACGCTCGCGCCGAGGCCGATGCTGCCAATGCACGTGCCGCTCGTCTGCAACGTGAACTTGACGAGTGTAACAACCGCAAACCTGAGGTGCAGGTTCAGACAGTTACACAAACCAACGTGATCGACAACAGCATCGAGAACCTTGAGACCTTTGTTTACTTCGAGATTGGTAAGAGTGTTGTTACAGCTGCCCAGATGCCTAATGTTGAGCGCGTGGCTATCTTCTTGAAGAACCACCCCGATGCTACTTGCATCATCAAGGGTTATGCTTCAAAGGACGGTCCCGAGGATCTCAACATTCGTCTTGCTAACGCTCGCGCTAAGGCCGTTTATGACTTGCTCACCGGCAAGTACAAAATCAGCCCAAGCCGCATCCAGAGCGAGGGTAACGGCATCAGCGAGATGTTCAGCGAGCCCGAGTGGAACCGCGTTTCTATCTGCACCATCCAGAACAAGATTAAATAAGTTCTGAAACACAACTAATCATCAAGGAGCCTTGCCAAAGCATAAAAACAAGGCTCCTTGTTTTATAACATAAAGACTAACAATGTCATGGAACAAGAAGAAAGAGTAATACCTATAGATGTTCTTGATGAGTTTTTAAAACTTTGTGATGAACATCCTATATCAAATGAGATGCTTTATAATGAAGATGATGAAATAAGGCAGGATGCCGAAGAGAATATAAAGAAACTAAAAGATTTTTTGTTGAGTAAAGGTTTGACTCATGAAGAATGTGAAAAGCTTATAGAAAAGTCATTGGAATACTTCGATTTAAGAAACAATCCACATAGTAGCAGTAGCTCGAGATTATTAGGTCTTGCAGTATTTGTGATTTCAGGTATATCAGCTTTAATTCTTACAGGGTATAACATTTATTTATATAAAAATGAAAGAAAAATCTGGAACTTGACACTTTTTTTAAATATAGGAGCCTTTTTGGTTGTCTTAGCGTCTATCAAATCCATATTAGGTGGATCTGAAATGGGAATAGAACAAGGAAACTCCGAATGCGAAAGGTTGATTAAGGAACATGGAGAATATGCCAGCTACCTTATGAACGAACATGGCTATACACGAGAAGCTATCGCTTTTTATTTCGCAGAAAATGCCTATAATCTTGCAGGACTGGAAGATTTTGTAGAACAAATAACAAAGAAATAGTTGTTAGTTCAAATCGTCATACTTCTGGAACAGGAAGTCGTTATAGGGGAAACGCTGGGTGTGGATTAGCTTGGCTTTCTCATATAGTAGTTGCTTGAGCGCGTCGATATTGATGCGCTTTTTTGCGCTGATAAACACACAGTTGTTGCCCAAGCGTGACATCCATGTCTCTTGTAGTTCTTCAAGAGGAATGTTCTCGCGCAATCGTGGTGTGAGGTCATCCTCGTCTTTCTCAACATAGGTGAACTGGTCTATCTTGTTGAAGACCATTATCATCTCTTTGTTGCCGGCGTCACACACGTCTTGAAGCGTCTTGTTCACCACTTCTATCTGTTCCTCAAACTGTGGATGCGAGATGTCAACCACGTGGATGAGGAGGTCACTGTCGCGCACCTCGTCGAGAGTGGTCTTGAACGACTCCACGAGGTGATGTGGTAGCTTGCGTATGAACCCAACGGTGTCGGTCAAGAGGAATGGGAGGTTGTCGATGACGACCTTGCGAACCGTAGTGTCGAGGGTGGCGAAGAGTTTGTTCTCGGCAAACACGTCACTCTTGCTGAGCATGTTCATGATGGTCGACTTGCCCACGTTGGTGTAACCCACAAGTGCCACACGTGTGAGCTTGCCGCGGTTTTTGCGCTGGATAGTCTTCTGCTTGTCCCAGTTTGTGAGTTTCTGCTTCAACAATGAGATTTTCTGCTTGACGATGCGGCGGTCTGTCTCGATTTGCTCCTCACCTGGGCCACGCATGCCGATACCGCCTCGCTGACGCTCGAGGTGGGTCCACATGCCAGTCAATCGTGGAAGCAGATACTGATATTGTGCAAGCTCCACCTGCATCTTGGCATTTGCGGTCTGGGCACGCTTGGCAAAGATATCGAGAATAAGGCTCGTGCGGTCGAGAACTTTCACCTTGAGCACCTTCTCAATGTTCGACACTTGCTTGGGGCTCAAATCGTCGTCGAAGATGGCGAGGTTGATATCGTTGTCCTCGATGTAGGTGGCTATCTCCTCAAGTTTACCTTTCCCCACGAAGGTAGTACGGTTGGGGGCGTCACACTTCTGTGTAAACTTCTTCACAGTCACAGCACCAGCGGTCTCGGCAAGGAAGTCAAGTTCATCGAGATATTCTTTAGCCTTCGACTCGTTCTGCTCGGGGGTGATAAGTCCCACAAGCACTGCGCGCTCTTCCTCTACGGTGCTCACGCTATGGCGTTTCTGATCGTCAAGTAATCCCATGCTAAATATTATGTGTATTATGTTTTGTGTGCAAAGATAGTGAAAAAACAGAGTTCGGACAAGAAAAAAATCACCACTGCCATGAACTTGGCAGTGGCGATCATGAAAATCGTTGCTTTTTATTACGAGTTATTTCTTAGCCACCTTTGTATATCTCTTGTTCAGGCCCTCGATGACTTTGTCGGTCACGTCAAGGCTTGGATTGATATAGAAGGTAGCGCCTTTTTTCAAAATCACGTCATAGTTGTTCTGACGAGAGAAGTCTCTCAGGAAGTTGTCAACCGAGTCGGAGAGTTGCTTGTTGCTCATTTGCAGCTGGTTAGCTGAGTTCTGTTGAATCTTGGTAAGCTCCGACTGGGCATTGTCCATCATTTGCTTGTACTTCTGAGCGTCGGCAGGAAGCAGGGGAACTGTTTGACCGTTGAAGTTCACGGGTTCCAGTTGAACCTGACCTTGAGTTGCGTTGTATTTATCTTCGGCACTCTTGAGGGCTTTCTGCATGAAGTCGTTAATCTGATCTTCGTGTTTTTTGCTTGCTTGTTCCATTTCATTGTTCAAGCGAGTCTCCATCTCTTGGAAATCTTTTGCCAGATTGTAGTTTTTCAAGACAGAATCTTCGTCAATATATCTGATTTCCACATGCTGTCCTGGCTTGGCAGGTGATACTTTGTCTTCTTTCTTTGATTGTTTCTTAGTCCCTTGGCTGCATGATCCCATGGCAATGATTAGTGCCAGAGCCACAAGAGCCAGTTTCGATAAGTTCTTTAAATTGTTCATTGTGTCTATTTAGTTTTTTTATTTATTTGTGTCAGTTATAATATTCGTCATGTTGCACACACTTGATGCCACGTTTCTTCATCTCGGGATTGCTGCCTATGTGTGTGTTGGGGAACTTCCCGCCCTTGACGAAGAAAACCTTCACACCAAGCAAAACAATCGCAATTCCCACCAGAATTATGGTCAAAAACAATATCTTCATGACGTTATTATCAAAAAAGCATGCAAATTTAAAAAAGGTTTCTGATAAATTGCTGATTATTTAAAAAAAAATTGTAATTTAGCGGTGGCAAAATGCCCGATTTAACAATTATTTTGGAACAGCTATTTAAACTAATATTTTTTACTAAAAAAATTAACTTACTATGACTATTAAAGATTTGAAACCTGCACTGGTGTGGGAGATTTTTGACGAGATTACCAAGGTGCCCCGTCCATCGGGTAACGAAGAAGGCAAGTTAGACAAAATACGCGCATGGCTCGTGGACTTCGCCAAGAAGCACAATCTGGAATACAAGATTGACAAGACTGGTAACGTGGCAATCTTCAGGCCAGCAGCCCCAGGCTATGAGAGATGCAAGGGTGTTGTGCTGCAAGGCCACATGGACATGGTAGCCGAGAAAGGTCCTGGTTCTACCCACAACTTCGACACCGACCCCATCGAGACCATCATAGATGGCGAGTGGGTTCGTGCCAACAACACTACTCTTGGAGCCGACGACGGTATGGGACTCGCTATTGCACTTGCTGCAGTAATCGAGCCATCGCTCCAGTGCGGTCCCCTCGAGGCACTTGCTACCGTTGATGAGGAGACTGGACTCACTGGTGCCAGCAATATTGAGGCCGACATGCTCGTGGGCGACTATCTTCTCAACCTCGACGAGGAGGAAGATGGTGTGATCACTATGGGCTGTGCCGGTGGTTTGGTTAGCATCTTTAAGTTCAACTACAAGCCCGAAGCTGCTCCCAAGGATCGCGTCTACTTCGAGATTAAGTTTGAGCACCTGCACGGCGGTCACAGTGGTGCCGATATCCATCTGGGTTATGCTACCGCCACCAAGCTTAGCAGCCGCCTGTTGTGGAACATCGGTGCCGAGATGGATTATGTCTTGGCATGCATCGACGCCGGTAACCTTCACAATGCTATCGCTCATGCTGCTACAGTAGTTGTAGGTATCAAACCTGAAGATAAGGAGAAGCTGAGTGTTGTGCTCAACTCTTTCATTGCCGATGTAAAGAACGAGTACAAGCGCACCGAGCCCAAGATGGAAATCACTTGCAAGAGTGTCGACGTTCCCGAGACTATTATCGACACCGACACCGCACGTCGAGTTGTTGATGCAGTATATGCTGCTCCTCACGGCATCGCTGCCATGAGCATGGAGATTCCAGGACTCGTTGAGACCTCGACCAACCTCGCCAGCGTTAAGATGCGTGAGGGCAACCAGATTGTTGTCGAGATGTTCCACCGCTCGTCGATCGAGAGTGGCAAGTATGACCTCACCCACAAGTGCGAGACCATCTTCCGTCTGGCTGGCGCCAACGAGATTATCAGCGAGGGTGGATACCAGGGATGGGAACCCATCGCCGACAGCCACCTGCTCACCGTTGCACAAGAGCAATGGGAGAAGCTCTTTGGTGTCAAGCCTGAGGTTAGAGCCATCCACGCAGGCCTTGAGTGCGGATTGTTCCTCAAGGCACGTCCCGACATGGAGATGATTTCTTTCGGTCCCACTCTGCGAGATGTGCACTCTCCAGCCGAGCGTTGCCACATCCCCGCTGTGGATAAGGCATGGAAGCAAGTTCAGGCCATTCTCAAGGCCCTTGCCGAGGAGAGCAAGTAAAATTCTTCTCAAGAGTTATTTATACACACCTTATGATAAAAGCCTCCCAGCTCAATTGCCGGGAGGCTTTGTTATGTGTTGTCGCTGTTAGTTTTATTGTTGTGGCAGTGGCTCGCTGGTGGTGTATTTGAACACAATGTCACCCTTAGAGTGGGTGGCGTACTGTATTTTGATCTCTTTTGCAGTTTTGCAGGCATCAATAAACTTCTGTGGATTGAGCATGCTGTAAACCTTGGAGCCTTGTGATTTGTTGATATCCAATTTGAATTCTTGTGGCTCGCCATTGTCAAATCTAACTTTAATCAAGGATTTGCCCGAGTCGCTTATTTTGTGAGTGTCAAGGATGAGCGGTCTTAGAACAAAACCTTTGTCAAAAATCAGAGTTACGTTCTTGCCATCTTCGATTGCAATACTTGATAATGTGTTGTTGTCACTTGCTGGCTCATCACATTCAAGGGTCATAACTTTCGACACCTTGTCGGTCATCTCGTCTTTCTTCTCCTGGCTCTGCCATTTCTTTTCTTTCTTGACCTCCTCGGTTTGGGCTTTGTCGCCCGAAGCCGATGTTGAGGTCGATGCCTCTTTGTTGCCGCCACCGCAGGCGGTGAGAATCATTGTGCTGCCCAATATCAGGCCTAATAGTTTGATCTTTTTCATTTTGAATGAGTAGTATTTTAGTGATTAATAAAAGATTTCACAAAAATAACAATATTAGATTAAAGCGGAGTAATCCTTTTTGGTTCATTTTGGTTCACGCAAGGCACTTGTTTTCCCAACTATGGCCCAGACGCATAGAAACAAGCTGCACCGCAATTAAATTGCGATGCAGCCTGTTTAATAATGTGGTTTGAGAGGAATTTATGTCTTCTTTCTAATCTGTACCATCATTGGCGATGTGAAGTTCATGTTGTCTCCTCTTGGAAGCAGGATGTCGATGTGATTGCGCTTGCGGGGACCCATCTTGTCTTTTACTACCCACACTCCGTTGAGCTTGGGGTTAGAGCACTCAATGATGACTTCATCTCCCATTTTCACATCGAGCTTGCTGAACAAGTCGTGTGAGAGAGCAATCCATCTAATCTCCATTCTTTTGAGTTTGTTATTGTCAATTCTCTCGCCGCTTGCTGTTACCCAGCCTGCGCCTCCCATGCCTGGGTGATACTTTGTGGCTCTCACAGTCACTTGTCCACTTGCGCCTAACGAACATACCAATAACAACAATAAAAATAAAGCTTTACGCATAAAAAATAATTTGGTTAATAACTATGCTTAAGGACTGGTCGCTTAAATTTAAACAACGTTGTAACATCCTAAAAGCGCTGCAAAGGTACGAATAATTTTCCAATTGACCAAATCCCTTGTATATACATGCACTGTTATCGCTATGAAAAGGTTTGCATTAAATGGTGGTTCACAATAGATTAGTTCCATACATAACGATTGCCACCAGCATCACTACGGCTCTGCTGGTGGCAATCATTATTCATTCTCTTTATTCCGAGGGTTGGTCGGGGTTGAACACTGGCGGTTGTTCCACTTGTGGTTTCTCCTCCTCGTTTGTGTCGCTTTGTGTACCGCTTGGCAGGGCGACGCTGGTGTTGCTGTCGCTTGCCTGATTGCTCTGCTCTTCGATAAGATCATTGCGCGATGTCCATTTGCGTTTGCCAAACACTCTCTCCACATCGTCGGTGTAGATTACCTCTCGCTCGAGCAGCAGTTCGGCGAGCTGGTGGTGACCGTCGGCATACTTGTTGAGAATCTCACGTGCACGCTCATACTCTTGGTCAATGATGGACTGTACCTCATTGTCGATGAGCTGGGCGCGTTTCTCGCTATATGGCTTAGTCAATCCATAATTCTCGGTGCTGTCGTAATATGACACGTTTGGAAGTGTCTTGCCCATGCCGTAATAAGTCACCATGGCAAGTGCAATCTTTGTGGCGCGTTCAAGGTCGTTGATGGCTCCGGTGTCGATAATGCCTAAGAACATTTCCTCGGCAACTCGGCCTGCCATGAGCGAGCAAATCTTGTCGAGCAGGGCCTGTCGAGGAGTGATCTGACGTTCTTCGGGCATATACCAGGCGGCGCCTAAGGCTTTACCGCGAGGAACAATGGTGACCTTAATCAGTGGGTCTCCATATTGCAGTTGCCAGCTCACAGTGGCATGTCCTGCCTCATGAACGGCTATTGACTTGCGTTCTTCCTCGGTCATCACCTTCGAAGCCTTCTCAAGACCGCCAATAATGCGGTCGATGGCGTTGTCGAAATCTTGTTTCTGTACGGCTACCTTGTGGTGGCGGGCAGCAATCAGGGCAGCCTCGTTGCACACGTTGGCGATATCGGCACCCGAGAAGCCTGGTGTTTGACGAGCAAGAAGGTTAAGGTCTACGCTGCCGTCGGTCTTCACGTTGCGAAGGTGTACCTGGAATATCTCTTTCCTGTCGTTGAGTTCTGGCAGGTCAACGAAAATTTGTCTGTCGAAACGACCGGCGCGAAGTAGCGCTTTGTCAAGCACATCAACACGGTTGGTTGCGGCAAGGATGATGATGCCGCTGTTTGTTCCGAATCCGTCCATCTCGGTAAGCAACTGGTTAAGGGTGCTCTCACGCTCATCATTCGAGCCCATGCTTGGGTTCTTGCCGCGAGCGCGACCCACGGCGTCTATCTCGTCGATGAAGACGATGCATGGTGATTTGTCTTTAGCCTGACGGAACAAGTCACGAACTCGAGAGGCTCCCACTCCCACAAACATCTCCACAAAGTCGCTACCCGACAACGAGAAGAATGGCACGTCGGCCTCGCCAGCCACAGCCTTGGCAAGCAATGTCTTACCGGTTCCTGGAGGCCCCACGAGCAATGCCCCCTTGGGTATTTTTCCTCCCAGGTTGGTGTAACGCTGAGGATTCTTGAGAAAGTCCACAATCTCGGCAACCTCGGTCTTGGCCTCGGCAAGGCCGGCAACGTCTTTGAAGGTTACCTTGGTCTTGTCGTTTTTGTCAAAGAGTTTGGCCTTTGATTTGCCAACGCTGAAGATGCCACCGCCTCCGGCACCGCCGCTCATGCGTCTTGACATCCATAGCCAGAATACAATGAGCAATATGAACGGACCGAAGCCCCATATCCAGCTGCTGATGTCGCTGGCAGTGTCATAACGCACTGGACCCACGTCTATGCCTTTCTTGTCGAGCGAGTCGAGCTGGGCAACAAACTTGTCGGTAGTAGGAATCTGGGTTGAAATAAAAACAGGGTTGTGTTTTTTATTGCTTAAATCGATGTTTTTAAACATCACTTTTGCCAACGAATCCTTCAGGTAGGCATTGGCCTCCTGTTTGTTGGTATACACCACTATACTGTCTATACTGTTGGTCTGTAAGCACTCTCTGAATTTTGTCCACGACACTTTGCGGCTCGAGCCCATGTTGCTGTTCCAGTATATGCCCAAAATCACTGCCAAAATCAAGGCATACATCCACAGAATGTTGAATTTGGGCTTTTTACCTTGCTGGTTGGAGTTTTTATTGTTGTCGCCGCCGAAAATGTTGTTTTTCATTTACGTTCTCTTTTGTTTATGAGCAACCGATTCCGTTAGGCTGGTTACTCATTTTTTGTTTTGTTATTTCAATCTAAGTTGGGGATGCGTCTGATGTCGGCATCGGCCCAGAGTTCCTCGAGGTTGTATCTCTCGCGATCCTCAGGAAGAAAAATATGTGCAAAAACCGTGCCATAATCAATTACTATCCATTGCGAGTTCTGATAACCTTCGTAGTTATATGGTTTTTGGCCGGTTTTCTTTTGGACATATTCCCTCACGCTGTCGGCTATCGACTGAACTTGGATCTTCGTGTTCCCAGTGCCTATTACAAAACCCGAAGTGATAGCGTTTTCCTGATTCCTGAGGTCAATGTGAACGATGTCGCGACCTTTCTTTTCTTGAATGCCTTCAATTATGCGTTGAATAATTTCGGTGTCTTCTGTCATTTCTTTTTGATAAACTATTTCTCCACAAAGGTAGAACTTTTATTATTCTCCACAAAATAAATAATGAAAAATATGTGTCACATTTTCCTAATAACACAGCTCACATTTTCTGTTCTATATACAAAAAAACGCCAGCGATGTTGTTGCTGGCGATGATGGGGTAGATGTCGTTCCAACTGCAGCGGCGTTAGAATGGCAGGTCATCCTCTTGAGTTTGCTCGAAGGTAGGCTCATTGGCTGGAGGAGCGATTGGTGCGGGAGGTGCATCGGGTGCAACTGGTGCCTGTGGAGCGGCTTGAGTTGTGGAATCAATCTTCTCGGCTTTCCAACCACGAATGTCGGTGTAGTAACGTCCTTGATACTCCCGGCATTCAATGTCGAAACTCAGGTTTATCATGTCGCCCACTTCAAGGGGGTACTGGTCGGCGCGGTCACCGAAGAAGTCAAAATATATCTTGCGGGGAAAGCTGTCAAGTGTCTCGAGCAGATAGTTCTGCTTCTTCCATGGGTTGCCGGCCTTTGATGTGCCACTCTGAAGGTCAAACTTCTGTATAATCTTACCTTTTACTTCCATTTCTTTATATTATTAAAAGTGTTATTGTTTTCGTTTTTTTAAAAGTTTTGCAAAGTTAGCTAATCATTTTGTTTAATGAAAATATTGTCAAAAGAAATTATTAACAATTTTATAAACCATCTCATGACGTTCTCCCTTTACTATATTTTAAACAAAGAGGTTGTGTCAAAAAAGATGAGTCCCGCTCATGAGTGCTCCTGTCACTCCTGTCTCTAAAGACAATTAAGGACAATATTTAGGTGCTCTTTTTTATTACGGACAATTGCCGCACGTCTCAGGCACTCATTTGTAATTGTCTTTAATGAAAACAGCATCTAACGCACATTATCTTGTCATTGATTGCCCCCAAAAATCACATTTCGAGAATTTCACCTATTTTAGAAACTTAAATTATTTCATTTGCTAAGTTCTGGTATAATTTTGAATTGACGAAATATTTTTAGTTTTTTTCAGGGAATGCCCAAATTAGATAGGGGAAATGGCATAATATTGCCAATAAAATGTTCTGTTTTACTGCAAAATGGCATTTTTTTGTGCTTTTTTTTCTTGTGTGTTAAACTAAATTCTTACTTTTGCGTCAAAAATGCGGAAATGGCATTATTGACCGTTTCTCTCGCAACAAGATAAAACGAGTTATAACAATAAATTTTTAATTAATTTTTTAAGATTATGAAGAAAATTGCTATCGCACTCATGTGCACAATTCTTGCCACTGGCGCAGCCATGGCTCAAAAACAATTCACATTTGGTCCTAAGATTGGTGTAGACTACACTCACTACTGGGGCGAGGACGTAAATCATGGTGGTCAGCTCAACTATCAGGCTGGCTTGTTCATGGAGTATCGTTTTACTAACAAGTTCTCTATTGCTCCCGAGGTTGTATTTGCTGCACAAGGTGGTAAGTATGACACTAAACGTAACGTATTAGGAGTTCCTTTTGAAGTGAAAGAGACCGACAATGTTAACTACATCAATGTTCCTGTAATGTTGAAATTTTATGTTGTTCCAGCATTAAGCATCGACTTTGGCCCACAGGTTGGTTTTAATGTTTACAGTAAGAACACGTGGGAAGCAAAGGTTGCAGATGAAGGAGGTAAGCATACTGAAGACATGAAGGATTTTACTAAGAGTGTTGACTTCGGTCTTGGTCTTGGTCTGACCTACAATATCACCAACGATGTATTTGTTCAGGGTCGTTATACCATGGGCTTGACAGATGTATTTGATTATGACCACAGCGGCAAGAACGGCAA
>CAMVKS010000024.1 GCA_947167995.1 uncultured Prevotellaceae bacterium | reverse complement strand
CCTATAAACTGAAAATACTAAACTCAATCATCATGTTCAGGGTTTACTTTACCTTTTATATATATAAGAACATCTAAACTTAAACCTAAACTTACAAGGTTGAAATCAGGCTCTTTTCTTTTGATTGAAATAATAAAGATTAGATTCCAGTTTGACCTTGTTTTTGTTAAAAGAGACTTATTCTGCACGAAAAATAGGCAAAACGAGTCTGAATCCAAAGAATTTATTGTATATTTGCAAACAGAATGAGCCGAATGGGCAGAATGAACAAAAGTGATTGCAAGATTAAATCGTGCAATTTAGTGTAAAACTAAAATTTGAAGATATGACATAAACAAGATAATTCTGCTGTAAAATCACACTCAAAATGAGCAGAATGGGCAGAATGAGTCTAAAAAGAGATGCCAGTACTTTACACTAACCCTGTAAGTCACTGATAATCAGTATCGTATAACCGCCGCTCAGGCAGCCGTTGAAGGCAAATAAGGATTACATACCTTATTAAGATATAAGCGGTAGAACCTCGCATGTGGAGAGTTCTACCGCTTGTTTTTTTTGAGTAGAATCGGAACTATTAATGTCTTCAAGAGCCTTAATGGCTTCAATGTCCTAAAACGGCTTGCGATATTTGTCGGGATCGGTGTCTTCCATGATGCTCAGGTAGCTGTTATAGCGTGACTGGCTGATGAGGCTCTGCTCAACTGCATCGCGCACTGCGCAGCCAGGCTCATGGGTGTGGGTGCAATTGTTGTATTTACATTCCTTTGAGATCTTGAAAAACTCTGGAAAATAGTGTGCAACCTCGCTCTTCTCAAAGTCGATAGTGCCAAACCCCTTTACGCCAGGTGTGTCGATTATGTGCCCTGCATCATCGCCAGGAATGTCGAGCATCTCACTAAAGGTGGTAGTGTGCATGCCTGTGTGATGCACCTCGGATATCTCCCCTACCTTGAGCCGTGCATCAGGCACCAACTCATTGATAATAGAGCTCTTTCCAACTCCCGAATTGCCGCTGAACAGTGCCGTCTTTCCACGCAACTCACTGCGCAGCAAATCCAGCCCCTCGCCTGTCATCACCGACATGGGAACAACTGTGTAACCAATGCTCCTATACAAATAAATAACAGCATCGAGCAACTCGCGGTCCTCGGGCTCAACGAGCAGGTCAATCTTGTTGAATACTATGGTCACTGGCACGTTATAAGCCTCGGCAGTAGCAAGGAAGCGATCTATGAACACTGTGCTCGTCTCGGGATTGACAAGCGTGACAACCAGCACAGCCATGTCAAGGTTGGCGGCAAGAATCTGAAACTCACGCGAGAGGTTGCTCGCACGGCGAATGATATAGTTGCGACGAGGCAATATCGAGCGGATGAATGCTGTGCCATCATCCTTGACCTCAATTTCCACGTTGTCGCCCACTGCCACAGGATTAGTGCAGCGGAAACCCTTCAAGCGCAGGTTCCCCTTGATTTTGCAGTTGCGCTCGGTGCCATCGGCCGTGCGCACAATGTACCAGCTACCCGTATTTTTTATCACTAATCCTTGTTGCATGAAGGTCTTTTTCAATTATGCCACAAAATTATAGAATAAAATTGAGAAACCCAAAAAAGAAATGTAAAACGATTGCAGACGATAAATATTAATTACTTTATGTAATTTATTGGTTATATGTTATAAAACATATAATTTTGCACTGTTTTTAATAAACATGAAGTTTTACATAAAATTTATTTATTATGAACGTTGAAACAATTGGTCTGTGGGCAGGCGCTGTTTGGAATTCATTGAACGATGCCAATGGTACCCAGGACATGAAAGGTTTGAAGAAAGTAACTAAACTTAAAGAGAAAGAAATTTTTGCTGCTATTGGTTGGCTCGCTCGTGAAGGTAAAGTCAACATTGCTTCGGACGACGAAGGCAAGCAGATTGAAGTTACTTTGCTCTAAGAAAAGAATTTGAGGTTTATCAAAACATTTAAAAAAAGAGGGTGTGACACTTGTTCACATCCTCTTTTTTTGTGCTATCTCTTGATTATAGATTAATCAATTTTACCTCCCATGAGACGGAAAAGTTGATAGGTTTCCCTGAACCGTTTAAGATTCTCGGGGGTGAAGAAGATACGGTGATTGACACCACCGTCACTCACCATTACCATGTTGGCATAAGAGCAATGTGCAAGAGCGGCAACCACGTCTTTTGACTTAGCGTCCACTACATTGTCAAAATTCTCCACATAGAATGCTCCATCGCGTGTGTGAGTGATATTGGTCGGGGTGAATTCATATTTGAAATTGTCGGCACTGATTCTCAGGCTAACAAAGTTCACAGGGTCGTCGGCATAGAAATGTACAACAAAATGCAATGACTGTGCCACTCCATTCAATGTGGTGAAATAGAAGTAAGTGTCATTATCTTTGAAGCTTGTATTAACATTATTGTATACATACTCGGCATATCCACTTGACTGGTTAACATTGGTAGTTCTGAACAGAGGAACAAGAGTATTGGCATCGACATCAATAACCTCCTCAGGCTCCCACTTATATGGCTGAGGTTCTTGAGGTGCTTCAATATCGTAATGAACAATTGTATAGTCCATGTTCAACAAAGAATCAAGCTCGGCGCGCTTTTTAGCCTCCTCGGCACTCAGAGAATCCTGACTTGCTTGATAATGCGCCAGCTGTTCGGGAGAGAGCTTGTGTAAACAGTTACGACATGCCTCACAGGTACAAGTGCAAATTCCATTGGCCGAATGATGTCCAAGTATCGCACATGAGACATTAATCAAAGCCAAGGGCAATGTTAACAAAAAGATGATTTTTTTCATTTCAATTTTCGTTTATTATAGTTCTGTTTTATAGTCTTTTCTCAAAACGAGTGCAAAATTACATAATTAGCATAAAATCGCCAACTAAATAAATAATTAATTGTATATTTTACTTTAAATTAATGGCTATTTTGCCAGTATTTTGTCTACTTCGTCGATAAGTTCCTTGCCATTCAAGCCTCTGAGCAGGATTTTTCCCTGCGGGTCGAGAAGCATGATGTGAGGTATTCCTGCTATGCCATAAAGGTCGGTTGGCTCAGTCATGTAATGATCTCCTATCATAACATGCCAAGGGATGGAAAGTTGATCAATAGCAGCCTTAGTGTCTTGTGGGTTGTCCCATACCGCTACGCCAATTACTTGCAGGCCTTTTCCATCATACTTGTTGTGCAATTCCATGAGAGCTCCTTGAATCTCCTTGCGGCATGGTGCACACCAGCTTGCCCAAAAGTCGACAAGAGTGTATTTGCCGTCCTTACCCACGAAGTCGGAGAGTTTCTCAACTTTACCGTCAACACCTTTCATGCTAAAGTCGGTGTATTGTTTTCCCACAGCAGTGTTTTCAAGAGCTTTGGCATCGCTAACCGCTTTCACAATTCTTTTATAACCACGGTAGCTCTGTGGCGCTTTGCTCAAAACTTCCTCTAATTGCTTGGAGTCGAAAGCACTATAGTTAACATAGTTAGTAAAAGCCCATACACCGAGTGCATTGTCCTTGTTCTCGTTATAGCACTTGAACAGAATGTCAATCTGTTTTTTCTCAAGTTCCTTATTACGTTTTTCGGCTTCTTGCTCGTCGATAGTTTGATTACTCAAGTCGGTGCTGATCTTTTCCCAGTCGGCCTCAAGAGCATCAATCTCATTATTCACTATGTTAAGTTTGTCGTTGAGAGGTGTTCCTCTTGCAATGATTTTCTCGTTCCACTCAACATTGATAGTACCAGGTTCGACAATAATCCCTACCCTGTTTCCGTCAACAATAAGACGAGCGAAAAAGGCTGAGTCGACTTTTCCTTCAAGCGCCAAGTGTTTCTCCACAACCTTAACGCTGTCGATGGTGTCGCCAGTGTCGTAATTGGTTAGATAGGCCATTTTACCATCAAAAATGTGGTCACCAAAATTTACATTAATTTTATAGCCCTGTGTGCAAGACATCATGACAGTACACAAAAAGACTGCAAAGACAAATAAAAACTTTCTCATGTGAACAGTTAATGAACAATAGATTTATAAATAATTGACTGTATGTTATCACGCGGAGATATTCGACGGTTGGCGGCATTGTCACGAGTGGGACAAACTCGGTTGCTCAAGAAGATGTAAATCATGTCATTCTTGGGATCAACCCAGAAACAAGTGCCAGTGAAGCCCGTGTGCCCCACAACCTGAGCTGGAGCTTGGGCGCAAGTGTTTGAGTTTTTCGGATTTCTGACGTTTGGTTTGTCAAATCCCAATCCTCGATGCGAGTTAGGACTTTTATCGGTAAGGAATAAGTTTATGGTAGAATTCTTATAAAACGTCCTTCCTCCATAGGTGCCACCATTGAGCCACATCTGGAACACCTTGGCAAGATCTATGGCATTTGAGAACAGTCCCGCATTGCCCTGAACACCTCCCGAGAAGGCAGCCAGCTCGTCGTGGACATACCCATGAATGTGCTGCCGGCGCAGATAGGTGTCAACTTCGGTATAGGCTATATCGTTAGCACTAAATTTATTGAGTGGCCTATAGACCGTGTGATAAGCGCCAATAGGCCCAAACACAACTTCATTAACATACTCATCCAGCCCTTTATTGGTGATATTCTGAAGAGCATTGGCAAGCAGGCAGAAGTTCAAGCAACTGTAACAATAGCTCTTGTTTGGACGAAGCTTAGACTGGTAAATGCGGTTCATGATCGAATCGTAGGTCACCTTACCTCCATATATGCCCTGTGCAATCTCTATATTAAACTCTGCGGTGGGCTGAGTCGATAATATATCGGTTCGCAATTTTGCATCCTTGTGACCATAAGCACCATTCATAATCTTGATAGTATTCATGGCTGTAGGCTGTGTGGTAATAAGTTTTCCCGAATAGGTAGCAGGGTCAAACATCATTTCCCACATGCTCAACGAAGGCTGCATTCCCGTCTCGTGGTATAGTAGTTGCCTAAAGGTCAAAGCCCTCTTGTCGGTGTTTCTCAACCCTGAAATATAGTTGCTTGCTGGTTCATCGAGCCTTATCAACCCGTCATCATAGAGCTTCATCACACCACTCAACGTTCCTGTGGCTTTAGACACCGATGCCAAGCCAAAGAGTGTGTTGCTTGTCACCGGGACTCCCGAATTAAAGTTAATCTCTCCATAAGCCATATCACACACAACCTTGCCATGGCGCACCACAACGACCTGACAGCCAGGGAAGGCCTTCTGGCGAATGCCATAATTGCACACCGAGTCAATTTTGTGCGACATATCAGGTTTGAAGCCAACCTCCACAGGCAAAGTGAACCCTAATCGCGTTGATTTATAGCTCACACCTTCACCAGCATGGAGGACGGTATTGTTGTCTCTGGACTTCACAGTCACAGGCAAGATGCCATTCACATCATTACCCCCAAACACCGCTTGTGCAACATAATCATGCCAAACCTCGTCATTGCCATAGCCTAACACTATTGCGTCTACATCGGGACTCGTGATCAAATTGGCATAGTCTTGAAGGCGTTCGGGCTCATCAAAGATAGCGACAATCGTGTGACTGAACTGTCGAGCTACTGCAAGTGCATCTCCCACATATCCCTTTCCTGAAATAGCAACTATCGCACGATTATTATCTCGAGCCGATCTAAGAGCCGATGCTGAGCCGAATGGCACAATCGACATGTAGCTCGAGCAACGCTTTTGGAACATGTTGTCGTCAAGGCCAAGCGACAGCAATGGCATGGGTTTCTCAACATCCTGAATGGGCAACAATCCATTCTTGTTGACAGCAACAGTGACCGCCGCGGCAATGAGCCTGCGATTGAGGCACTGAGCTTGTTGAGTGTTAATCTGCTGTGCCACAGTCTTGACATTGATGGGAGATTTGGATGCATCGAGAATCCCCATTGCATACTTGTATCGCAGCATCTTTTTGCAATGCAGTTCTATATCATTCCAAGAGATTCGACCTTGATCAATGGCAGCCATGATCGAATCGATACTTTCTTCTATGCCATGTGGCATTAGCAGTACATCATTGCCTGCTATCAAGGCGTTGACGCAAGGATCTCCTTCCATTGATCTGGCTCCTTGCATATCGAGGGCATCGGTGAACACCAATCCCTCAAAACCCATATCGGTTCTGAGCAGGCCATTGACACATTGCCGCGAGAGTGAACATGGAGTAGTTCCGTCATCAAAGAAAGACACATCGATGTGGCCTGTGAGCATACCGCCCAGTCCTGCACCGATATATTTTTCAAAAGGCACCAAATCATATATCATCATCTCCTGCATCGACTTCTCGATGAGTGGCAATTCTTTGTGAGAGTCGGCAATAGTAGAGCCATGTCCTGGAAAATGCTTAGCTGTCGAGAGCACTCCCCCATCTTCCAACCCCTTGGCAAATGCAACACCATTGCGAGCAACGCAATCGGGGTTATACCCGAAGCTGCGATCACCGAGTACTGTTCCAGGACGGTCAATCACGTCAAGTACTGGTGCAAAATTAACATGCACCCCCAGCAACTTGCATTCACGGGCAATCTCACGACCATATTCATAAATTAGCTTGTCGTCACCTATACCACCGAGCAACAAATTGCGTGGGAATGGCTGAGCATCCTCAAGTCGCATCGACAGTCCCCACTCGGCATCAAGCGCTATCATGAGCGGGATTGACGCTATCGACTGGGCATAGTTGGTAATCTCGGCTTGAGCGGCAATGGTGCTGGCGTCGTAGATGAGACCTCCCACCTTGTATTGCTTGACATATCGCTCAACAACCGACTTCGCCCCATCACTGCCAGGCCTGACGGGCATTATCATCAACTGTGCGATGCGCTCTTGGGGCGACATCTTAGAATAGGTCTCGTTAACCCATCGGTCCATAGCTGCCACATTGGCACGGCCAAGGATGTTGGGCATTATAGCGAATGCTTGTTGCACTCCACAAAAAAGTGCAACAAGCATTAAGATTGTAAATCGTGAATGTCGAGATGTCATTCGTTTGTTATGAATAAAAGATTTATTTCTTGTGAACCATTCTCACTTCGTCGGTAGCGTTAACGACACGACCATTCTCAGTAAGATATTTTATATAGTTCTTCATGTGTTCTCCGTATGGCAAGGTGTCGACAAATGGTCTTGCTCCTGCTCCCAATGATTCCATATGGTCGCCACCGTTGGCAAGGTAGTCGATAGTACCAATAAAATAGGTCTTGTTGGGGTCAATCTTCTTGCCGTTGAGCTTTGCCGAAGTGATGACAGGGTTATCATCGGTGCCTTTATATTCCACCTTGAAGCCCTTGCTCAAAGCATCACCTCCACGAGTTGCCATCACGCGCAATGCCTCAAGCAGGTCGCTACCCTTAACCTCAACAACAACGAAGCGGTTGTCGAATGGGAACATCGAACCCATCAAGCCCTCGGTAACATCACCCTTGGGCATACTTTGCCTGATACCTCCCTTGTTCATGATAACACCGTCGAGCTTCATTCCGCTGATGCCTGGCAGCATCTCCATCACTGCATCACACAACCAGTTCTGGGATGCAATATCACCGCCTTCCATAGCACGTGCCGAAGAGCCGAGGACATTGCTCATCACACTGTCCACCTTGAATTTATAGGGTGCGAGCCATGCTTCCATTTCAGGATAATTAGCTTTGGCGTCAAATGATGCGTCAAGCTCTATTTGGTCATATTTTACCGAGAAATCGTCAAGGTCGATATCATATACACTGATGTATTTACCTTTCTTTCCGTTTTGTCCAATAGTAACAATCTTTCCGTCGGCATTTCTCACTTGAGTGCTTGCATCACCAGGTTTGAGTAATGTATGAGTATGTCCGCCCACTATCATGTCGATATAATGGGTGCGAGTGGCAATAATCGAGTCGCCCACTTCTCCCACAGCCTCTGGATAATATCCAATGTGCGAAATCATTACGGTGAAGTCCACTTTCTGAACCTCCTTCAGATATTTGGCAGTAGCCTCGGCCACTTCACCATTGTTAAGATATACCATTCCTTCATATCGGTCATCACTGATGAGTCCCTTGGGATTCACGTTGATACCGAAGAAACCTATTCGCTTGCCAGCTACTGTCCTGATGCAATAGGGCTGCAGGACATCGGCAAGAGGTGTGTTGCTGAAGTCATAGTTGGCCGAGAGTTTCACAGCTTTGATATTCTTGTAATGAGCGGCAAGTTCATCAATGCCATTGTCAAACTCATGATTTCCCAGAACTATCATGTCATAACCCAGGGTGTCCATGAGAGCATACTCAACTTCGCCTTTGAACATTGAGAAGTAGAGAGTGCCTTGAACGGCGTCACCGGCATGAACAGCAATAACATGCTTGTTTTCACGACGAATTTGGTCCATAGCAGCGCGACGACGATAGATACCACCAAGGTTGCCATCGGGTTCTATCTGACTATGGGTGTCATTGGCACCAATCACTATCAAGTGCTCAGCTTGCAAATTAGGAAAAGCAAATATTGCTATTGCAATACTTAAAATAATCTTAGAAAACTTCTTCATAGCTCGTTTTTTTGTGTAAAAGTTAATAACTTCACGAAGTTACACATTAATTCTTATATAAATGAAAATAATACCCTATTTTTTGCATTTTTTATAATAACAGTGCAGCAAGCAAGCCATCGCCGACTCTAACTTCTCGCTTGACTCACCGCAATTTATCTTGGCATTGATTGTCTTATAATCCCTCTTCCAAAAAAAGAGACAACCAAGTACAATATTTTAGTTACTCTATTTTATTTTATTAGTGTCCGATAAAAATTTCTGCAACCAGGAAGTTGCATCTTTGTGAGAGGAAAGGCACCCGTTTCTAAGACAATGAAGGACAAGATTTAGGTACTCTTTTTTATTAAGGACAATTGCCGCACGTCTCTGGTTGTCAAACGATTAAATACGATTAAAAACTATTGAATATCAACAAAATATAATTTTTCCTCTTTATAGTGAGTGATTTTTAAGACAATTAAGACAATACTTAGGTACTCTTTTTATTAAGGACAAAAATGCGATTAAGCGAGACAAAGTCAAGCTTGCTTGAAGCCTTGCGAGCGTGAGCATTTTATTCAATTGTCACACGCCCTAACATTTGTAATGTCTTTAATAACTTCAAAAGTGAGTCAGACGAGTCAAGTGTGTTATTTGAGTTGAGCAGATTTATCAACCCAAAGTGTAAAATGACACTCAGAAGACAACAGGCGGTGTTGATGGAAGGTGGGTACTCATGATGCGCCAGGGTTTTGGGTAAAGGTTGTTGGCTCTGTTGCCAAGGTTGTTGGCAAATCCGAGTGTTGCTCCCTGGTAGGTTATAAGCACATATCCCCGCTCGCAGTCGATGCGAATCGACTCTCCACGCAGGTAAGCTATGGCTGTCGGATAGTCTACTTCACATTTTGCGAACGCCTCGTTATTGATGAGTGGCGACATGGCAAGCTGGTGTGAGGGTATCAGGTTTTTGCCTTTTACTATCCCCAATTCAACCCCAAAGCCTTTGATTATTCGGATATTATCTTTTAAAGATTCAAGTACTTCTTTAATATTTTTATTTGTTGCTTTTACTACTCCATTCTCCTCTTTCAGCTCAAAATCGCCATTGATCCAGCCATGAGCCTGTGCAGGGATTGTGCAATGTTTCTTATTGTCATGCTTGCTATGCTTGTTGCGATAGATTGCCGATGGCATCGCTGCCGATTCCCCATCCTTGCGCAGAACGCACATGAAAAGACCCTCACCTCTCGTGAGGTGAGGCATAAAGCGATAGCAGGGAATGTCACCGTGGAGCGATCCTTTGATGTGCCAAGCCTCTTCTACCTCCACATCTACAAAGGTCGCACCCAACTGGGTGGCGATACGGCTCGCCATCGCCTCGTTCTCATCAACGTTGTAGGTACATGTGCTATAGATAAGCAAGCCACCAGGCTTGAGCGCATGCCACACATCGTTGATAATGCCCCACTGCCTCTGGGCACATTGCTCAACGAGCGACCGACTCCACTGAGACACAGCCTCTTCGTCCTTGCGGAACATACCCTCGCCACTGCATGGCACATCGGCAGCAATCACATCAAACATGCCTTTCATCATGCCCAGTTTCTCGGGCGTGTCGCATGTGACCATGCAGTTGTGAGCGCCCCATTTAATCACGTTCTCCCGCAACACTTGTGCGCGCTGAGGCATTATTTCGTTGGCGATAACAAAGCTGCCAGCAGGCAACGACTGCAATGCGGCTGTGGTCTTGCCGCCAGGAGCCGCACAGAGGTCAAGATAGCGCACTGGCTGTTTTACTAACGACTTGATTACATGAGATATAAACATCGACGAAGCATCTTGCACATAGTAGCTGCCAGCATGGAAATGTGGGTCGAAAGTAAACTGAGGCCTTTCACTCCGATAAGCCCCCATTTCGCACCACGGCACTCGTTCGAGAGCTTGCGGTACGGCAAAGCCTTTAGCGTTGTTAAACCTAAGAGACACAACTGGCTGGCCACCCTCAATGGCTTGCAGCAAGAGCGCAGCCTCATCGGCAGGCAAGATTTGGTCGATCTGCTTCTTGAAATCAACGTTTAAATTCATAGTGCAAATATACGATAAATAAGCCAAAGGAGCAATTGACGGCATGGGAATTATTCCTTTTCATGAAAAAAATCTGGAAAAAAGTCTGTTTCCTACGGAAACATTTCCATTTTTCAATCTTTTTTTTATAAATTTGTAGCTTAATTGCAAGATTAGTGGTTCTTTTTTATTCATTGAATAGCCATAACCTGCAGTTTAACAACGAGTAAGACTTGAAGAAACGTTTATCACATAGAATTGGCAAAATAGTGTCTTGGACACTGGGCGTCTTGATACTGCTTATCATCTTGCTGCCATTTGCGCTTTATATACCTTGGGTGCAGAACAAGGCCAAGGACATTGCGTGCCACTATGTGAAAGAAAAAACAGGAATGGACCTGACCATAGGCCGCATTCTCATAAAATTCCCCCTTGACCTGAGCCTTGACGACATGCAGCTTCTTGACGCCAAAGGCGATACTATGGTCGTAGCGAAAAACTTCACTGCCGGCGTTGCCGTGAGACCCTTGTTTGACAAGCGTTTTGAGATTGACGGTGCTGAACTCGTTGAAGGCAAGTATCGCATGGTGAGCGAAGACTCCTCAATGGTACTCAGAGCCGACGTGCGCCACTGTAAGTTCACGGGCACCGACATCGACCTTGAAAACAACAAAATCAATGTTCTCGACGGCGAACTCACAGGCGGTAAAGTCTATCTGGCCATGTATCCCTACAAGAAGATTGACGATGAAGACAAGGAGGAATCGGACACCACCGAGAGCAAGCCATGGATTATCCAAGCCAAACACCTGACTCTTAACGATGTTGACTACACTATGGAGATGGTTCCAACCATCGACAACCTCACCACTCACCTGGCGAGAGCCGAGCTCAGAAACGGCATTGTCGACACTGGCATGCACAGTGTTGACGTAAACTACTTGAGCATAGACAGCGTGGATTGCAAGTATATCTACCCTTCAAAGGAATGGGCCGAGCAATTCAACCGTGATCACCCCGTGCCGCCCGAAAAAGAAGATCCGCACAAGGACACCATACCCTGGACCATAAAAGGTGACAGCCTGCGGTTGAATGGAGGTCATGCCATCTATGCCCTGCGAGACAAGCGCCCAGGTCGCGGTTTAGACACCGACTATCTTGAGGTGAGCGACCTAAACTTCGGTGTCGACAACTTCTACAACCGCGGACCAGTGGTGATGGTACCATTGCAGTATCTCACTGCCAAGGAGCGCTGCGGTCTTGAGATCACCGAGGCTCATGGCACCGCCAAGGTGAACGAACAAGACATCCAAGTCGAAAACTTTGTACTCAAGACCAAGAACAGCAGTTTTAAGATTGACGGACGTGTAGATCAAAGCATGTTTGCCGGCAACGATCACACTGGAAGCGTGAAAGTAACCACCAATTCCAGTGTCGACTTGCGCGAACTAAGCACTGCCCTACCGTCACTCGCAAGTGTGACCAAAGCTATTCCAAGCCGTTATCCCATCAAGGTTAAAGGCACCTTTGAGGGAAACACACGCGACATAGACATCAAGAATGGCTCGCTCGAGATTCCCGGCCACATAAAGGCGGCAATGGGCGGCAATATCAAAAACATTACCGACCCCAAGAAAATTCAAGCCAATGTAACCTTTGATGCCGATGTCGACAATGTGGAATTTGCCAAGAAGGAATATCTGAGTAAAGACTTGCAGAAGCAATTCAACATTCTGCCCATGAAGCTCAAGGGCACTGTCAAGTACACCCCCAACGAGATTGCCGGTGATGTAGACATGCGGTTGAAGAGTGGCGGCTCGCTGGCGGGTAAAGGCAATTACAACCTTAAGAGCGAAAGATATACTATCGACGCAACAGCCAAGTCTCTGCCAGTAAAGAAGATTGTTCCAGCAGTTGACATCAATAATGTCACCGCCCACATCAAGGGAAGCGGTCACGGTTTTGACTTCTTGCAAGGCAATACAGCGATTGACGCGCAAGTGCAGCTCACCCATCTTGACTATGCCGGCAAGGACTACCGCAACGTTGATGCCGACGTCAAGCTCAACGGACAGAACTTCGACGCCAAGGTCAACGCTCACAACAACGGCACCCTGGTTGCCAAGGGAAGCTATGACTTGAAACGCAACATATATGATATAAATGCCGACCTCAACAACTTTGCAGTTGACGAATTTATTGACAACTTTGTCCCCGATTTGGGAATTGGAAGAGTGACGGCAAAAGTTGATGCCAAGGGTGAAAACTTCGACTTCTTGAAGAGTAACACATGGGCTGATGCCAAGGTGGATTTGACTTCGCTTGAGTACAAAGATCAACTGTTCACCAATCTTAAAGGCGACGTTTCATTAAGAGGCAACACCTTCAAAGGAAACATCGACTCAAAAATCCCCAACTGTGATGCCTATGCTGACTTCAGCGGCAGCATTAACGGCAACGAATACAGAATAGACCTTACAGGCAATGTGAGAGGTCTCGATCTTCAGGCTTTGAATGTACTTGACATTCCTTGCGACGGCAATGGCAACATTGATTTGCATGGCACATTCAACTTGGAAGAGATGACCTATGATGCCAATCTCTGCTTGAATGATCTTGACTGGAACTACAATGGCGAGAATATATTCTCCGAGCAGACTTGCTTGAAGCTGAATGCTACCGGTGAATCGATGTCGGTAAATTATGAAGATGAATTCAACAACCTGATTGATTTCACATCGCCTAATAGCATGTTTGATTTCATTGGTGGTATTACAGGATTTATCGACAAGATTGACTATCAAAGTGAGAATAATGATCTTAATGTGAACGACCTGGTGGGTGAATTGCCAGCATTCACTCTCAACGTGAACATGGGACCAAATGGTCTCATCCAGAGATTCCTGGGACGATGGGACATTGACTTCCGAGAAGTGAATGCAAGCATCAAAAACGATGGAGACCCCATGTCGGGTATCTATTCGTTGCAAGGCGATATTAATGCCTACTCGCTGAGCGTTGGTGACAAGGCAATCGACACTCTGCTGTTCAACATTGACCAGCAAGACGACATTATTGGTTTCACAGGGCACATGGGCAATCGCAAGGGCACATGGGACGAGATGGCTACAGTCGACCTTGTGGGTTCGGCAACAGGCTCCACGGTGAACATGATGCTTGACCAAAAGAACATAAAGAACGAAACTGGGTACAACGTGGGACTCAATGCCGATCTTGCCAATTCAGTTATTGACGTCAATTTCTTGGATAATCCTATCATTGCCTACCGCAAGTGGAATGTCAACGAAGGGAACTTCCTCAAAGTCGATATGGGGAACAAGTTAATCGAAGCCAACCTTGAGCTTAAGAGCGACACAAGTCTTGTGAAGCTCTATACCGACTCTATGAAAGTAGGACACCGACAGAACATACTTGTCGACATCGAAAACCTGGTCATTGAAGAATGGACCAACATGATACCTTCGCTTGCGGGTACATCGGGTATACTTGATGCCGACATGAAACTCTATTTTGACGGGAAAAACCTGATAGGTAATGGCGATATAGATCTCTCCCAGTTCTCCTATAATGGAATGCGTAAATCCGACATGAAAGTAGTGGCCGACCTCACACTTGACCCTAAAACGTCGTCGACACGACTTGACGCCACTCTTGACATGGACGGATCGGAAGTGGCAGTGGCCTATGGCAACTTAAACGACAGCACTTCGAGCAGTCCTCTAAACTTAGGCATTACATTGAACCGCTTCCCACTTGAGAAGGTGTCTCCTTTCATTCCTGGGAAGATGGTTTGGCTAAAGGGCTACGCCAACGGCGAAGTCTTCTTAAATGGCAGCATGGATGCCCCCTTCATCAACGGCAAGATAGTTGGCGACTCAGCATTTGTGACTCTTCCCCGCTATGGTAGCTCTTTGAAACTGTGTGAGGACTCCATTGTGATTGAAGACAACACCATCGAGTTTAAGAATTACAAGTTGTTTGGCCTCAACAACAATGCGGCAAGCATCAATGGCAATGTTGACTTCAGCTCTTTGGACAACATAAAGATGAATTTGGACGTCAAGGGCAAGAACATACAATTCTTCAACAGTGAGCAAAAGCCATGGTCCGAAATTTTTGGTCAAGGATTTATCGACATCGACGGCAAACTGCGTTCAAGCAACAACCTCATCTCTGTTAATGCCGACGCCAAGCTCCTGAAAGGCTCCGACATAACCTATGTTTTACAGGACGAAATAAACAACATAACAAGCAGCGGTGCCACTAAGGGAATGGTGACATTCATCAATCCTAACGACCCGCAGATGGGTGGCGATTCTATTATCATTGTAGGTGGTGCATCGGCTTCTTCGGCGCTTAATATATTTGTCGATGTCGACATCGAGAATGGCGCAAAAATCAATGCATTCCTACAGCCCGAGGGTCGAGACCGAGTAAACATTAACGGTGAAGGCAAGTTGCGTTACAGTATCGACTTTGCCGGAAAAGATGACCTTCATGGCACCTATGTCATAGAATCAGGTATGTTCAGATATACCCCACCAGTAATCACACAGAAGGTGTTCAACATTGTCGAAGGCAGTAGTCTCACGTGGAATGGCGACATGCTTAATCCACAGCTCAATTTGCAAGGCACCAACAAAGTGCGAACCAGTGTAGACAACGACACCGGCAACGGTTCAAGGCTTGTAGACTTCGACATTACAGCAATGCTCAAGAACACACTTAACGATTTAGACTTGAAATTTGACTTAGAAGCCAAGAATGATGCCGCCATAGAAAGCGAGTTGCAGACGCTCACCGACAATCAGCGTTCACAGGCCGCCATCAATCTGCTGCTTTACAACTCCTACTCTGGATCGAGGACTACTGGCGACTTGTCGACTACTGGCGCATTGTTCTCATTCCTGCAGTCACAAATCAACAGCTGGGCCGCCGACAATCTAAAAGGCATTGACGTGTCGTTTGGCATCAATCAGTATGAAGGAGGTGTAGAAAGTGGAGGACGCACCGAGACAAGCTATAGCTATCATTTATCAAAATCACTCTTTGGCGACCGCTTCAAAATTGCCATTGGAGGTGAGTATTCAACCGAAGCAAAGAAAGAATCGAGCTTCTCGGAGAACTTAATCAACGACATATCGTTCGAATACCTTCTCAACCCAACGGGCAGTCGATACCTGCGCTTGTTCCGCCACAAGAGCATAGAAAGTGTTCTTGAGGGAGAAGTCACAATCACAGGCGTCAGCTTTGTAATGAAGCACAAGATATCAAACATTGGCGATTTGTTCCGCTGGCTACGCAAGAAGCCATCACAACAAGTAGTGCCTACCGAGCAAGCTCCGCAGAATGTAATACCCGCCATAAAAGTAAACGACACTCCACAAAATTGACTCACATGAGAAAGTTGCCTATCACGATATTATTGCTTTTAGTTCTCGCAGGAATGATGGTTGCATGCTCAACAACCAAACTCCTGGGTGAAGGAGAAGTGCTATATAACGGCGTGAAGAAAGTGCAATATAACAATCTTGATTCTGTCAAGATTGATGGCAGTGTGAAAGATCAGATTTTCAGTGCAATCAACATCAAGCCAAACAACCCACTTTACTCCCCTTACATCCGCAATCCATTCCCTATAGGTCTGTGGGTCTACAACCATTGGACGCCAACAAAAGATGGCAAAATATCAAAGACCGATACTTTGAAAGGCTTGAAAGGATGGCTATACAACAAACTTGTGGCCCAACCAATACTCATCAGCCGCGTTCGTCCTCAGACTCGCGTTACCATGATCGATGAGCTGCTTCATGAGAATGGCTATTTCGACTCAAAATCGAGCTATAGCCTCGAGTATAGCAAGAATAACCCCAAGAAGGCAAAAATTTCCTACGAGATAGACTTGCGCTCACCTTACACGCTGGGCAACATCACCTATCTTCAAGACTCTGCCCACATTAACTCGATTGACCGTTCAATAAAGAGCAAAGAGTTCAATTTCAGCAAATATTACAGCCCAGACTCTCTCATTTACTTCTACATAGACTCAACAGCCTACAGAAACCAGTATTTCAAGACTGGAAGTCGATACTGTACCGACTCGCTCAACACAGTAAGGATTAACATCGCCAACGAATTACGAAACCGTGGTTACTACTATTTCAGGCCAGAATATATAGAATATCTTGCCGACAGTGTGAGCCAAAAAGGTGTAATAAACATGCAAATGATAATGGCCTCGGAGATTCCCGAACAGGCTTTCACCCGTTTCGTTGCAGGCAACGACACCGTTTTTGTGGAGAATTTCACTGGCATAGGTGACCCCGACACAGTGAAGACACGAAACTGCTATATTATCAGGAAACAACCGGTGCACATCACCGACCGACTGGTGTCCTCATGCATCAGAGGCCGTAAAGGAAGGCCTTTCAGTGTGGGAAACATGGACTATATACAGATGGCTCTTGCACGTACTGGCATCTTCAGCAACATCAATATTGAAGCGGTTCCCAAGGACTCAACCGACTCGGATGGCAATCGTTATATGGACCTCAGAATATATTGTACGCTCGACAAGCCCATGGAGGTAAAAGTGGAAGCTAAAGGCACAACCAAGTCCAGCAGTTTCATTGGCCCGGGTATTGGTGTTGGTATCAAGCACAAAAACATCTTTGGCGGCGCCGAACAGCTCAGTTTTGACCTCACAGGTTCCTACGAGTGGCAAACCGGTAAAGGCGGCGCTTTCAAGAATTCTGACTTCAACAGTTATCAAGTGGGTGCCAATGTTAGTCTCGCAATCCCAAGACTGCTGGCACCGCGATTCATTGACCGCACACGCCGTTACCTGAACTGGACACGATTCACCATTGGTGGCGAGTTCATGAACCGTCCCAATTTCTTCAAGATAGCACGCATGAGTGCCGAGATGACGTGGGAATGGCATGCACGACGTTACAGCCAACACAAGTTCACGCCCTTCAAGCTCACCTATTCCAACCTGCTGAGCACTACCGAAGCCTTTGATTCGGCTTATTTCTTCAACCGTGCTGTGAGCCAGGCCTTCCAGGATATCTTCATCCCACAGATGAGCTATTCCTATACACTCGACCGCACCTTTGGCAAGGACAACTTTGTGTGGAACATCACTGCCACCGAAGCCGGTAACCTCGCCTATTGTGTGTGGAAAGCCTTTGGGGTGAAAACCGGCGAGATGCACATCATGAACACCTATTTCTCGCAATTCGTGAAATTGCAGACACAATTTGTGTGGACCCATTCATTCCTTAACGACCACAAACTTGTGGGGCGCATTCTTGTTGGTGCCGCTCATGCCTATGGGAATTTCCCCGAAGTGCCTTATATGGAACAATTCTACATTGGCGGTTCCAACTCGCTGCGAGGCTTTGCGGTGCGTTCGTTGGGTCCTGGCAGTTATCATCAAGAATATACCGATGCCATGTCATTCTATGACCAGACTGGCACATTCAAGCTCGAGACCAACTGGGAATACCGTTTCCCTCTATTTGGTTACTTCAAGGGTGCACTATTTCTTGATGCAGGTAATGTGTGGTTGCTTAAGGAAGACGAGTTCCGTCCCGGAGGCAAGCTCACAGGCAAGAATTTCTTCAAAGAGATTGCTCTGGACACTGGATTTGGAGTTAGATTCGACATGGGGATGATAGTGCTGCGAGCCGACCTTGGAATAGCGCTTCATGCTCCCTACGACACGGGGAAACGAGGCTATTTCAATATTCCAAAGTTTAAAGACGGACTTGCCTTCCACATTGCTATAGGCTATCCATTCTGATTACACTTATTATTCCCTTCTAACGTCTTTTTTTTGCTCTGTCTATACTTGCGCATGCCGACGTAGGAGAATTTTCGCAGCCAGTGTTCTCCCCTCCATCTCATAAAAGCAAATGCGATAAAGGCACCTAACACATCGGCAATTATATCAGCGACCTCAAACGATCGGTCATTTACAAGTATCAGTTGACCTGTCTCGGTCAAGAGACCTATGAGAGCAGCAAAACTTGTCAACGCCAAATCTTTGTCAAGTTTGTTGTGCCTTGGACTTCTATACTTAGTGTAATCATAGAGGTATGTAAAACAAAGCACAAAAAACAAGATAAAGTGTATGAGCTTGTCATGGTTCTTGAAATGCAGCCATGAGAACCATCCTGTTGAAAGATTAGAAGACGGTGAAAGCAACAGGAATACAACCACGGCAGTAGCAACTACCGACAATACTCCTATTGGAATTGCTTTTAACAACCTACGCATATCAAATAATTATAACATGTCGATAGTGCAAAGTTAAATATATTTTTCAAAAACCACACATAATAATAAACATCTTTTTTGAGATTCTCATTAGTTTCTACCACATTCTATAGCCTTCAAAATAAAAAAGCACCCTGGATTTCATTGTTTACATAATTCTTTCTATATTTGCATAAGACAATTCTAAAAGATTCAACTTTCATTATGTTATGAGCAAATTAAGTGACCTTTTTTCCATGTCGAAGCAAGAGCGTACCGGAGCTTGGGCTATTGTGACAGTCATCGTTCTGATACTCGTAGCGATGATGATAGAAAGACGTTGTACTTCCAATGTCGAGGTAAAGCCTGGCTCTGAGAAGGAGCTCAACGAATATATCGAAAAAGCCGGCAAGTCAAAACCCGAAGACAGTGGCATGAAAACAACAAAGACCAAGAAACAGAGTCGGTCAAAAGAGGGCTCAAAAGACGAAGCGCCATCAAAAGCCACCAACAAAAAAGGGAAGAAGAAAAGCAAAAAGCAAGCCTCAAAACAGGGAAGCAAATCCAGTGCCAACCGGAAAATAGAACCGCTTCCTCAATTTTGATACAATTAAAAAAGTCACTCTCGAGAAATCGTGAGTGACTTATATATTATTATCAATTCTTTATTGACAGTTTACCTATTCCTGGGTCTTGCTACCGCCCCACCGTGCCTTCTCCTGTTTTCCCTGTCTTGCAGAACCTGAGCGAAATGTCTTACCATTTCAAATCCCTTGTCAAAAAGAACAATCGACTCGTCGGTGCGCTCGCGTGCTGGTTCGCATTTCATAATAACGAGATAAATCTTCACACCATTTCTCTCAACAGCCGAAGCCAAGCAACCACCAGCGGCACGAGTAGTACCGGTTTTCACTCCAATGCATCCATCATAGCGCCCAAAGAGGCGGTTGGTGCTTCTCAGCTGTATTTCTTTTCCAGCAACAGTGTAGATGCTGCGAGAAGAGTTGGAAACTATCTCGGCAAAATCCTTATTCTTCATGCAGTACTTCATGAGTTTCATCATGTCGTGAGCAGTGGTATAGTGATTATTGTCGGGCAGTCCATGAGGATTGACAAAATTAGTGTTCTTCATATCCAGAGCCTTAGCCTTCTCGTTCATCATCACAGCAAATGATGCGATGTCACCACCCAAGAACTCGGCGACAGCAGCAGCGGCACCATTGTCACTTGGCAACATTACCCTGTATAGCAAATCTCGGAGGACATATTGCTCACCGGTCTTGACATTGCCATAAGGAGTTGCAGCAGCTTTAGAGCTGATGGTAACAATCTCGCTGAGGCGACCGCTTTCGCATGCAAGAATGCAAGTCATCATCTTGGTCATACTTGCAGGATACATTCTCTTATCGGGATTCTTGCTGCTTAAAAGTCTACCTGTAGATGCATCAACCATGTACCAAGCCTGTGCGCTGAGTTTCATGAGTTGAGCATCGACAGTGTCACTTGGCATCGCGGGATCGTCAAGAATCGCACTGTAGATTGCAGGAGTGCTCTTAGGTGCCCCGTTAGGAGTACCCTTAGCTTGAATCTGGAATGGATTAATAGCAAATATTGAGCACAGAATCAGTGCCCAGCTCATCATGGTTATTGGAAATATTTTCTTAAACTTCATTACTCGTATGCCTTAATTATAAATCGTTTGGGGTTGCAAAGATATATATAAGAACGGCAAAAAACGAAAAAAATTACATTTTTTTAGAAAAATTTTCAAGATGATACAGATAAAGGAGAGGGTGTGTCAAAATTCAGAATTCCCATTATGTAGGGACAACGCGTGCGTTGTCCGAAATACATGGAATTGTAGATTATGTTGTTAATTAGGGTATTATCTGTAAGCGGACATGGCACGCCATGTCCCTACATTGACCTCGAATATCAAACATTTGTATTTTGACACACCCTCATATAAAGCGATTATTTACAACCGATTACGAGCAATCAAAATCACTCTACCTCATCCATATAAACACCTGATCCATTGCTCTTGGCAGCCTCAAGTGCTCTCCAAAGACGGTCCTTGTCGTAATGGAGCTTGGTGAAGATATCCTCTGCCTTAACGCCGGCAACGGTATTATTGGATGGCAGATAAACTACGTTGTTAATCTCATAGGCCTTAACGCCTAATATATTCACCTGTAGAATAGATGCATTACCTGAACCAATTGTAATGGTGCCATTACCCAATCCCCAGCTATCATAAATAGCATCACATTTCAAGAATGCTCTAACTCCCATCATATTGAAAGTGCCATGAGCCACATGATTCTCGGTAAACGAGTAGAAAGTAAAGCCATTGACGATTGTGCTAATTCCAGAGGTGGGATTAACATAAAGGAACATTGGGTTTGTAAGATTGGCTTTGTTCACATTTCCAGTGAGAACTGGTTCATCGTCTCCACATGAAGCAAGAGACATTCCCATCATAACACAGCACATGAGTGCCAAAGAAATTTTTAAGAACTTTTTCATATCAAAACTAAATAAAGAGTTAATACATGGGCAAAGTTACACTATTTTTAGTAATCAAGATAAAAAATACATTCTTTTTTATTACTTTTGTAACAAAAATTGGCATACACCATGGCACCATTACTCATCTCAAGCCCTCAGAACCCCCGAATCAAGCGACTGATGTCGCTACAGCAACGATCCCAGCAACGACGCAGTGAGCATCGCATCGTTGTGGAGGGAGCACGTGAACTGCAACATTGCATCAATGCCGGCTTCACAATTGAAACAGTGTTCTACTGCCCCACCCTTTTTGACATTGAGAAACTGCAAATCGCAGATTTTGAGACTGTAGAGGTAACGCCACAGGTTTATGACAAGATTGCCTATCGTGGCTCGACCGAGGGAGTGATAGCCATTGTCGAGCCCCGATTCATGTCGCTTAGTGATATTGACTTGGGTGATGACCCATTGATTGTTGTGCTTGAGGGGGTGGAGAAACCAGGAAACATAGGAGCCGTGCTTCGCAGTGCCGACGCAGCCCAAGCAACAGCCGTTGTGGTGTGTGACCCCTTGACCGACCTTTACAATCCGAACCTCATTCGCAGCTCACTCGGGGCAATTTTCACCGTGCCATGTGTCGCTTGCTCAAGCTTGGAGTGCATCAAGTTCTTGAAAGAAAACAACATCAAGATACTCACCGCCCAGCTTCAGGACAGCGAGCTATATTACCACACCCCCATGCGCGGCGCCACAGCGATTGTCATGGGAACCGAGTCAACAGGTTTGACTCAAGTCTGGAGAGAAGCGGCCACCGCCCACATCCGCATCCCCATGCGGGGAGAGCTTGACTCATTGAACGTCTCGGTGAGCGCAGCAATCCTCCTCTTCGAAGCCGTGAGGCAGCGAGAGTGATTATCTCCATCGCGCCACGCTATGTGACCTTTAGGTCCATTTTTTTAGACATGAAAGACTGGAGTAACAGGAGACCAACGCTCTTGTTTCTCTTGTACATCGATGTCTATGTTTTATTACCACTCCCGTTGGAGCGGCAACAATGAGGAGCATTGCGCCCTGAGAGCGAAATTAAAGTGCTGCGCACTAAAATTGTGTAAGCGCTTCGCGCTAAAAATTTCTTTAATTACATTTTGATAACGTTCGCTCGCTCAGTGATATTTTCCCTCATTTTATCGCTCGGGCTACGCACCTCGCTTTATGGGAAAAATATCACTGGCTCGCAAGTAACGGGGTAAAACTATAGAGCAAGGCGCAAGCCGAGGTTGAGGCCGCGGCCGTCGGCACAGCTCCTGTTGCGATATGCCACCCGGCAGTCCCCGGCGCCGCTGTACCAGCTGCCACCACGGCACACGCGGCGCGAGCCCGAAGATGGACCTTGCGGGTTGCTTGATGGTGACGAGCTGTAATAGTTTTCTCCATACCAGTCCTGGCACCACTCCCACACATTGCCGCTCATGTCGTAGATGCCCAACTCATTGGGCTGCTTGGTGGCGACGTCGTGAGTCGTTCTGCCGCTGTTGTCATCATACCACGCCACATCGCCAAGATTGTTGCTGCCGCTGTACTTGTAGCCCTGGCTCTTGCTTCCACCACGGGCGGCATACTCCCACTCAGCCTCGGTGGGCAAGCGGAAGTGCTGACCGGTCAGCGCGTTCAACTTCTTGACAAACTCCTGACAGTCGTCCCATGAGACTTGCTCCACAGGAAGCTTCGGACCTTTCCAACGGCTCGGATTGCTGCCCATCACAGCCTGCCACAGCTCCTGGGTCACCTCGGTCTGGCCCATCATGAACGACGACAATGTCACTTGATGGGCGGGCTTCTCGACACTATCGGCATCGCCGCCCTGCTCTGCAGTGGCGCCCATAGTGAATGTGCCGCCTTTTACACGTACCATATTAAATGAAACCCCATTTACATAATAAGTAGCATATCCTTGTTTTATTTCATGAGAATCATTTTCAAGAGTTGAATAATAAAGTTCATCACCCCTGAGGTTCTCACTAAGGGTTTGTAATTGTTCCTTACCATTAGTGAACCCAGAACTTAGAATCTGCTCGAAACTATAGATTACTCCATCTAGATAGGGGCTTGAGACGGCCTTTTGTTCATTGCGACTAACGTAATAATCTTTATAATACTCAAGTTGATGGAGCAAAGAGGATATTTCATTGCGTGTTTCGTCGGTAACCTGCCCGGCTTTGGAATAGACAAACACGCGCTTGAGGAAGCTACCTAACTCGGTGGTATGTCGGTCATAGTCGGCCATCAGCTGCACATAGCGGTCACGGCGAGCCTTATAGGACTTGTGGAACACGTTGTCGAGCAATGGCTGCAGCAGCGAGCTCATCCATGTGAATGCTCCTAAGGTGTCGCATGGTTGCGACAATACATACTTGCAGGCATCCATCAGCACATTGTCAATTTCCTCGCGCATGTCGTACCATTGCTCCACCACCTCATACTTCTGCTGTCCAAGCTCATTGTACTGCTCGTTGATGTCGCTGATTTCACCTAACTGGTTCTCAATATTATTGATTTGCTTGTTGAGCTCATTGATTTGTCTCGCAGTGGTTGCGTGATTGGAGATGAGCGCAAGATAATTGGCAGGACTTGTAGCCGCATCGCTCGAGGGTGTGAGATTAGCAATCAACTGCTCGATGTCGTCGCGGCAGTTGTCAAAGCCACGGAATCGCAACGAAATCACTTTCTTAACGCACTCGTTAAGGAATGGGATGCCAACTTCATCGCTGTTAGTTACAAGATTTATATAGGAACTGTTGTCCCAAGCACGGTCAAAGCTCTGCAAGGCGGGTGACGACTCGTCGAGCTTGCGCCAGCCATTCTGTTCAAGAGCAGTGCGCAGCGACATCAATGGTTCTCTGAGCCCCTGGGAATAGCTCTCATAGTTTTTCAGCATCTCAAGATTTGCCACGGCCGATGGCTCATGGTAATCTTTTAGGGCGGCCACCGCCTGTGGATTGCAGCGTGAGTTTAGCAATGTGCTGATATAGTTGTTGATGGTCTGGCTCAAATTGTTAAAAGTAGCGGTTTGCGATGCCAGCTCGTTCTTTTTGTTCTGCAGGTCGCTGTGCATGGCTTCGAGCTGCTCCTTGCTCACGTCCTCGGGAATAGCATTGAACTGCTGCTCCACTGGTTTCACATTCATGTTGTAAAAAGCCTGCGAGAGTGGTAGAAGTTCATCTACCTTCTTTTTACAGTTTTCCATATAATCCCACTGCTCCCAAGTCTGTGCTTGGGATAATACCGGTGCCAATGCTATCAGCATCAAGACAATGCGTTTATATGTCAATACTTTCATGATTATATGATTTATTTTATTTTTTTGCAAAAGTCAGGTTATATTCTATCATCACCTATAAGAATCGGTTCGTTATCTATCGGTATTTCTTGGAACATTCTGGCGTGACACACCACTGCTGCCCGATGATTTAGGTCGGCTACTACTTCCCCCCGATGAGGATGAGGGCTTTGATTGCTGCTGTATCGGTTGAGTAGCTGACTTTCTCGTTGACGTTGTCGGTTTTGGCTTTGGCAATTCAATCTTGGGCTGGGGCTGCGACGATTTAGATGATTGCTGAGGTTGATTAACTGGCTTTTGTTGAGATTGTTGCTGGTGAGACGATTTCGAAGCATGTTGCTGTGAATTTCCTCCCGATGCCTCATTTTTGGAAGAGGATTGACGGGATGGCAATGCGTAGGTGCCATCAGCATCCTCCACCTGACTGCTTGCCTCACCATCATTAAGTGACGAATCACCCGATGTAGATAATTCTACTCCAGGAGGCTGCTTGTCGTCATTTCTCTTGTTTCTAATGACACTAAAAATAATCATAGCAATAATCGCCACCACAGCAACTCCAATGAGTGCAAAGATAAGGGGCTTCTTGCTTTTTGACTCATCAGGCTCACGTCTTGATGACAAACTATTGTTATTCGGAACGATAGGCTCAGGCTTATCGGCGATAGTATTCTCGTTAGAATAGTCAGCCTTAGGAGCTGCAACCGGGACCACAGGCTTAGGTGTTACAACAGCAACCTCCTGCTTAGGCACCTCGACAGGTTGTTGAAGAGCCCGTGGTGGTTTCGGGACACTCTTGCCTTTGACACCTTTAATAATATCGTTGATTTGCCCAACGTTTTGAGGACGGTCACTGACCTTATAGCTCATCATCCAGACAATGAGCTTTGTCAGGTCGTTTCTCGAGCCTTGCGGAAAATTAAAGGCATTAACACCCTCATTCATGATTTCATAGGCTCCCGGGGGCTTTTGGTTTGTCGCTAAATTATAAAGAGTGGCACCAAGAGAGTAAATGTCCGACCAAGGCCCTATCGACTTGTAGTCGTAATGCAACAGTTCCAACGGCGCATAAATCTTGGTGAACGACAATGTGCTCGACATGGTCACATGGTCACCCTTGCTTGAATCAATCTGCTTGCTTGAGCCAAAGTCGATGAGCGTGACATTTCCTTGATTGTCGATCATGATGTTGCTGGGCTTGATGTCGAGATGCCACAGGTTTGCGGCATGAATGCCACCAAGTGCCTCGAGCATCTGCGGGAGCAGCCCCTCAATGAGCCATTGCTGGTCGAAAGGTCGTTGCTGCGATTTGAGCACGGCGCTTAACGACTGACCGTTGATGTATTGCATCACATAGTAAGACGTGTTGTTCTCCTCAAACAGGTCAAACACTCTCACCACATGAGGGATATTTCTCTTGCCCAACTTGTGCAGACGCTTAGCCTCGCGCTTGAACGTGCCGAGAAGCTTCTCGAACATCTCCACATTCTCCTCGTTGCTCACACCGATAGATAGCGAGTCGGTGTCACGCTCCGAAACGCCACGCATAAAGAACTCTTTTATTGCCACTTGCTCATCAAACTCGATGTTGGTGGCTAAGTAGGTATTGCCAAACCCGCCACTTGCCAAGTAGTCGTCAATGCGATAGATGCCACGCAGAATCGTGCCAACTTTCAACATAGACTTATGTTCTTTTTTCGATACCATCAGTTATACAATCATAAAATGCGTGTAAAATTAGTCATTTTTTTCTGTTAAAACACTCTTTTTTTCATTTTTTCATGCTAAAAAAGGTCGAATTCCAAATTGGAATCGACCTTTTTTATTGTTACGGATGACTTTTTTACATCATGCCGCCCATGCCACCCATGCCGGGATTAGCTGCGGGAACGGGAGCTTCCTCCTTCTTCTCGGCAATCACGCACTCGGTGGTGAGGAACATGCCGGCGATTGATGCGGCGTTCTGAAGAGCAACGCGAGCAACCTTGGCAGGATCGATAACACCGGTCTCAAACAGGTTCTCATACTTGTCGTGGTAGGCATTGTAACCGAAGTCACCCTTACCCTCGCGAACCTTTTGAACCACAACAGCACCTTCGAGTCCTGCATTGTCAACAATCTGACGCAAAGGCTCCTCGATTGCACGGCGAACGATATGGATACCAGTTGTCTCGTCGGCATTAGCGCCTTCCATCTTGTCGAGAACGTCGAGGCAGCGGATGTAAGCCACACCACCACCAGGAACGATGCCCTCGGCAACGGCAGCGCGAGTAGCGCTCAGTGCGTCGTCAACACGGTCTTTCTTCTCTTTCATCTCAACCTCGCTGGGAGCACCAATGTAGAGCACTGCCACGCCACCTGCCAACTTGGCAAGACGCTCCTGCAGTTTCTCTTTGTCGTAAGACGACTTGGTGGTCTCGATTTGAGCTTTGATTTGAGCTACGCGGTCGGCAATCGCCTGCTTGTCGCCTGCGCCGTTAACGATAACAGTGTTCTCTTTGTTGACGGTCACCTTCTCGGCAGTACCAAGCATGTCGATAGTAGCACCCTCGAGCTTGAGGCCCTTCTCCTCGCTGATAACAACGCCACCGGTGAGTGTTGCGATGTCTTCGAGCATCTCCTTGCGGCGGTCGCCAAAGCCGGGAGCCTTAACGGCACACACCTTCAACGAGCCACGCAGACGGTTAACAACAAGTGCAGCAAGTGCCTCGCTGTCAACATCCTCGCTGATGATGAGCAATGGACGTCCGCTCTGAGCAGTAGCCTCAAGAACTGGAAGCATATCTTTGAGAACCGAGATTTTCTTGTCGAAAATCAGGATGTAAGGACGTTCCATCTCACACTCCATCTTCTCGGTGTTGGTAACAAAGTAAGGCGAGATATAGCCACGATCGAACTGCATACCTTCAACCACATCAACATGAGTGTCGGTACCCTTGGCTTCCTCAACGGTGATAACGCCGTCTTTGTTGACTTTCTTCATGGCCTCGGCAATGAGCTCGCCAATCTCAGGATCATTGTTTGCACTCACGCGAGCCACGTTCTCGATTTTGCTGAAATCGTCGCCCACTTCCTGTGATTGAGACTTGATTTGCTCAACAACAGCGGCAACAGCCTTGTCGATACCACGCTTAACGGCCATGGGGTTGGCACCAGCGGCAACATTCTTAAGACCCTCGTTAATGATAGATTGAGCAAGAACGGTAGCGGTGGTAGTTCCATCGCCAGCATCATCACCAGTCTTCTGGGCTACTTCCTTAACGAGCTGGGCGCCTATGTTCTGGAACTCGTCTTCGAGCTCTACTTCGCGTGCCACGCTCACACCGTCCTTGGTGATGTGTGGAGCGCCAAACTTCTTGTCGAGAATCACATTGCGGCCCTTGGGACCAAGTGTAACCTTAACGGCGTTGCTCAACTGGTCAACACCCTTTTTCAACTCTTCGCGTGCTTTAATGTCAAATTTTATAATCTTTGCCATGATTTTTACTCCTTACATTAAAAATTATTCAACAATTGCCAAAATGTCACTCTGACGCATCATCAGCAGTTTTGCGCCATCCACTTCAATCTCGGTGCCGGCATACTTGCCATAGAGAACGGTGTCGCCCTCCTTAACTACCATTTCCTCGTCTTTGGTGCCATGACCAACGGCTTTTACTACTCCCTTCAAGGGTTTCTCTTTTGCGCTGTCGGGGATAATGATACCACCAGCAGTAACTTCTTCGGCTTTAGCAGGTTCGATAAGAACTCTGTCACTTAATGGTTTAATTGTCATTTTGTTATGAATTTATAGTTAATATATTATTTGCAATATCATGACGATTGTAACGTCACTACCTTTATTATGCACAATTTGTGCCAAAAACACACTTTTTGACGATAGCGACATTTTGTCACAATTTTTATTTACTTATTTAAATAAAATAATGTATCTTTGCACTCGATTTTTAGAATATAAAAAACATAAACATTATAAAACTAATAACAATCAGTATGACACAAACTATTCAAAAGACTCTGCGCGATTCAGCCGCATGGCGCTGGACCGCTCTGTTGCTGCTGGCTCTTGCCATGTTCTGCAGCTACATCTTTATGGACATCCTGTCTCCTATTAAAGACTTGATGGAAACAACCCGCGGTTGGGATTCAACTGCATTCGGCACCATGCAAGGTAGTGAGACGTTCCTCAACGTGTTCATTTTCTTCCTCATCTTTGCTGGTATTATCCTCGACAAGATGGGTGTACGCTTCACTGCCGTGCTCTCAGGAGTTGTGATGCTTATTGGTGCCATTATCAAGTGGTATGCCGTAGCCGATGCTTTCAAAGGTAGCGGTCTTGAGACTTGGTTTACCAACAACCTCAACTACATCCCCGGATTTGATGAGCTTGGTGTTTCTCCATTTTATAAGGGGATGCCAGCCAGCGCTAAGTTTGCCGCTGTTGGCTTCATGATTTTTGGTTGTGGTGTTGAGATGGCAGGTATCACCGTGAGCCGTGGTATCGTTAAGTGGTTCAAGGGCCGTGAGATGGCACTTGCCATGGGTTCAGAGATGGCTCTTGCCCGCCTTGGTGTTGCCACATGTATGATTTTCTCGCCCATGTTTGCCAAGCTTGGTGGCAGCATCGATGTTTCTCGCTCAGTAGCCTTTGGTGTTGTTCTATTGATGATTGCTCTCATCATGTTCATCGTTTACTTCTTCATGGACAAAAAGCTTGATGCACAAACCGGTGAGGCCGAGGAAAAAGACGATCCATTCAAGATCAGCGATATCGGCAAGATTCTCTCAAGTGGTGGATTCTGGCTGGTTGCTTTGCTGTGCGTGCTCTACTACAGCGCAATCTTCCCATTCCAAAAGTATGCCGTTAACATGCTCCAGTGTAACCTCACATTCAACGAGGTTGATCCCAACTCATTCTGGGCAGGAAGCACTGTGACTATTGTTCAATACATCATCATGCTTGTGGTTGCCGCAACAGCATTTATCAGCAACTTCTCTAAGACCAAAGCCATGAAATATGGTATGTTAGTTGTTTCGGTTATTTGCCTCGTTATTTTCTGCTACATGGGTTACATGCGTCAGAGCGCCGAGACAGTATTTGCTGTATTCCCACTGTTGGCTGTAGGTATCACCCCAATCCTTGGCAACTATGTAGACCACAAGGGTAAAGCAGCTTCGATGCTCGTTCTTGGCTCACTGCTTCTCATTGCTTGCCACCTCACATTTGCTTTCATCCTCCCAATGTTCAAGGGTAATGAAATTGGTGGTATCACCATCGCCTACCTTACCATTCTTGTTCTTGGTTCATCATTCTCACTGGTTCCCGCATCGTTGTGGCCCAGCGTTCCCAAACTGGTTGACCAGAAGATTATTGGTTCGGCCTACGCTCTGATTTTCTGGATTCAGAACATTGGTCTGTGGCTGTTCCCATTGCTCATTGGTAAGGTTCTTGATAAGACCAATCCTGGTGTATCGGATCCAACTAAACTCGACTATACCTGGCCTCTTATCATGCTTGCTTGCCTTGGCGTTGCAGCATTGCTGCTCGGTCTCCTTCTCAAGGTTGTTGACAAGAAGAACAATCTGGGTCTTGAGGAGCCAAATATCAAGCCAGAGGAGAAACCTGCTGAAGCATAATTTTCAAACGAATTATAAGTTATTTCAGGGCGTGTTGCTCACGAGGCTTGCACGCCCTGATTTTTTGAACATATATGACAAAAGTAGCGCAAAAAATCAACAACTCCCCTGCCCTGCGCTGGGCGGTGCTTGGACTTGTGTCGGTAACCATGATGATGGGCTACATTGTTGCCAAGCAGATGTCGCCGTTACAGTACTTCCTTGAGTTGCCCACAGGCGAAGGCGGCCTGGGATGGACCAGCAGCGAGTTTGGCATCTTAGCAGGCTCACGCGGATTCTTCAACGTGTTCCTTCTCATGCTATTTGTGGGCGGCATCATCCTCGACAAGACAGGAGTTCGCTTTGCTGGTGTGCTATCGTGCGTGCTCATGCTTGGAGGCACGGCAATCGACTACTATGCCATAGCATTTATGGACCCGTCGCATGTGGTCAACATCAACCTTCAGTGGCTTGGATACAGCGATCCCGCTATCAAGCTTCAGGTGCTTGTAGCGGCGCTGGGGTTTGCCACGTTTGGCATAGGCTATGAATTGTGCGGCATAACGGTGTCGAAGGTTGTGGTCAAGTGGTTCACTGGCAAGGAGATGGCTTTGGCGATGGGTATACAGGTAGCTTTGGCACGCCTGGGAACAGGTTTAGCTTTATCAGGAGCACCAAAGCTCGCTACCGACTTCACGCTGAGCACCCCAATTCTCGTGGGTCTCTTTGCTGTGGGTGTGGGACTTATCATCTACTTGATTTACTGCTCAATGGACCGCAAAGCCGACTCTACTCAAAGCGAGACCGCAAGTGATGAAGACGAGAAGTTCCACTTCAGTGATATGGGAGTGACAATGAAGAATCCAGGCTTCTGGCTCATCACTATGCTGTGCCTGCTTTATTACTCGGCTCTATATCCTTTCCTCGACTTTGCGACGAAGATGATGATTGCCAAATATGGTGTAGAGCCATCGATTGCTGGCAATATCCCTGCCATTCTGCCATATACGTCAATTGTGTTGACGCCACTCTTCGGTGGCATGTATGACAAGATGGGCAAAGGTGCTACAATCATGATTATAGGCACAGTAATGCTCACTCTTGTGCTCATGGTCTTTGCGCTGCCACTCAACTCAAGCATTCTGGCAATTACTCTCATGCTCATATTGGGAATTGCCTTCTCGCTGCTTCCCAGCGTGCTGTGGCCAGCCGTTCCCAAAATTGTGCCGATGAAGCAACTGGGCACCGCCTATTCTATCATCTATTACATCCAGAACATAGGGCTGATGCTTATTCCCATCGTGATTGGCGGCGTGCTGCAACGCAACACCGTGGACGGCAACGTAGACTACACACAAGCGATGTGGATTTTCACAGGAATAGGCATAGCGGCAATCGTGGTGTCGGTGATGCTGCTCATTATTGACCGACGCAAGAACTACGGCCTTCAAAAAGCCAATATCGACAAATAGCAAACATCCACTCCACTAAAAAAATGAATGTCATCAAAACATCCTTTTTGATGACATTCATTGTTGGGGTTAACGATTACAATTTATAACATTAACGAAAATTTGTCGGCATCGCGCCATGCCGGGAATTTTTCACGGAAGCGCGCCAAGTCGGCAGGCGAGAGATCGGCTTCAATCACTGGCGAAGTACTTTTCTCACCAATAATCTTGCCCTTATAATCAATCACCCATGAACCTCCAAAGGCATATTCCAGTCCTTTAGGGTCGTTGCCGCATCGGTTCACACCACACACATAACACTCATTCTCGATAGCGCGAGCCTGGAGGAGAGTTTTCCATGCATTGAGTCGCACTTTGGGCCAATTGGCAACAACTATTAGCACATCAAATTCGTTGTTTACATTCCTGCAAAAAACAGGGAATCGCAAGTCGTAACAAACTATCAGCTTGATGTTCATTCCCCTGAAGCGGAAAACAGGAGCTTTTGATAGGCCTTGATTATAAACGTTCTGCTCACCCGACATGGTGAACAAGTGTCGCTTGTCGTAGAACACTTCCTCATCATTGGGCTCGAGGAAAAAGGCACGATTATACAGCTGGCTTGCCGTACTGGCGAGGAAACTGCCAGCTATGGCCACATTATAATACTTGGATAATTCTTTCAAATACTGTATTGTCTCACCTGTGTTTCGCTCGGCAAGCTCTCTCGCCGATTGGTCAACAACAAAACCCGTTGTAAAAAGCTCTGGCAGGATGACAACATCGGTTTCATCGCTCACATTCTTGATATTGCGCCCTAACTGTTCGAGGTTAGCATACTTGTCGCCCCAAGCAACATTGTCTTCGATTAACGCGACTCGCAGGTTTCTTGATATCATAATGTTATTGTTGTTTTTCTAATCCAGTAGTGAAATTCTCATGATATTTACCACAAATGTTACTACTGTCGTAATATTTTTTAATCGATAGCATGTCGGCATCTATATCACCCGATGGCTCAAAAATTTTGTCAAGGCAAACTATCTTTTCTGGGTAGTTGAAATACCCTAACACAATGGGCACTTTTGCTTCATGAGCTATATACAAGAATCCCTTGTGCCAGTGTGGATTAAGGCTTCGTGTTCCTTCTGGAGTCACTGCTACCACAAGTTTGTCGAGCTTGTTAAAGCAGTCGACCACATCTCCAGTTATGTTAGTGCGGTGTTTTCTTGATACAGGTATGCCTCCAAGTGCCTTGAGTAAATATTTCAGTGGGAAGAAAAACCAAGTATCTTTCATCAAGAACTTAGCTTTCATTCCCACCGAACGACTTGCCAGCTCGCCCATGATGAAATCCCAGTTGCTGGTGTGAGGTGCGACACAAATCACACACTTGTTCACAGGCGGAATGTTCACAATGAACTTCCACCCATGATTCTTCATGATGCGGCTTAACAATTTACTTATCACGTCAATAATAAGAAATAGAAGTTCACTTATTTCTTGACGAGTGCATTCATCTCACCAACAATCTTCTCGCTCTCTTCTTTCATATATTTTCCAAGAGCTTTCTCGACAGCCTTGAAATAGGTGCGACGAGCTTTTTTGTATTCTTTCCCGTTAGGGAAGTCTTTGGGAGTCTTGTCGAAGTCGACCGACACACGGTTCACTGCCTCGGCTTGCAGCAGAGCGATGTCAATGATAATCTTATCCCAATCCTCGGGATTAGTGTTCTCAAAAGTTTCTTGAGCAAAGAAGCATTCACCCGCCATTTCACTGCATGCGTAGGTAATGGCTTTTTTCAATTGACGTTTGTTTGCCATAATAAATTTTATAAGTTTAAATTATAAGAAAATAATAAACAATTTAATTATTTGAGATTCACCGTCGAAGTGTTACTCGGCGATTCCCAGGTCACGGCAGATGGTGTCGATTTTAGCATCGGCCCAGTCGTTCTTAGCGTCATACTCGGCAGCACTTTCAAGCTTGTCGTGAACCTCGATATAAAACTTGATCTTGGGTTCTGTTCCCGAAGGACGAATCGAAACCTTGGTGCCATCCTCGGTGTAGTACTGCAACACGTTGCTGGTGGTGGGCATGTCAATCTTGGTCACTTTACCCGTCTTCACATCTAACTCCTCAAGGCTCTGGAAGTCCTTGATGGTCACAACAGGAGACCCAGCGATTTCCTTCTGTGGATTCTCGCGGAATTTCTTCATCATCGCGATAATCTCCTCGGCACCACTCTTGCCCTTGCGCACTACCGAGATGCCACGCTCCTTGGAATATCCATAGTTGAGGTAGAGATCGATGAGCATTTCGTTCATTGTCATACCTTTGTCCTTGGCCCAAGCTGCGATTTCACACATGAGAGGAATAGAAGAAACCGAGTCTTTGTCGCGAGCGAAAGTCTCGGGCAGGAAGCCGTAGCTCTCCTCGCCACCTCCCAAGTAGCGACCCTTGCCTTCCATCTCACGCATTACAGTGGCAATCCATTTGAAACCGGTGTAGCAGTCAAACATCTTGACTCCGAGCTTGTCGGCCATGCGCTTGATGGTCTCGCTGGTAACGATAGTCTTAACGATGTACTCGTCACCTTTGAGTTTGCCCAGCTCGCGGTTGCGGGTGAGCAGATAGTAGTGGAATATGATTTGAATCTGGTTGCCATTGACAAGTTCATATTTGCCCTTATTGTTCTTAAAGACAACACTGATGCGGTCGGCATCGGGGTCACTTGCAAGAGCTATGTCGGCTTGAGTCTCCTCGGCCTTATCGATAGCCATCTGCATTGTTGGTGCGTTCTCTGGGTTAGGCGATTCCACTGTTGGGAAGTCGCCGCTCATCACGTCCTGTTCAGGCACGTGAATGATGTTCTTGAACCCCCAACGCTCAATTGACTGAGGAATAATGTATCGTCCGACGCCATGAATTGGAGTATAGACAATCTTCAAGTCGCTGTGACGAGCATTTACCTCAGGGCTCAGTGATAGAGTGTGGATGTCCTCAAGATACTTTTCATCGATATCTTTGCCAATGATCTCAATCAAGTCGGGGTTGCCCTCAAACTTTATCTCACTCACATCCTTTATATTATTTACATAATTGATGATGTTGACATCATGTGGCGATACCACCTGAGCGCCATCATCCCAATAGGCCTTGTAGCCGTTATACTCCTTGGGGTTGTGAGAGGCGGTGATGTTCACACCACTCTGGCAACCCAAGAGACGTATACCATAAGACACTTCGGGAGTGGGACGTGGACCTTCAAAGAGATAAACCTTGATGCCATTGGCGCTGAAAATGTTGGCAACAGTCTCGGCAAAGAGGCGACTGTTGTTGCGCACGTCATGACCCACAATCACCTTGCGCTCGGGCAAGTCTTTGAACGCTGCGTTGATATAGTTGGCAAGTCCTTGGGTAGCAGCCCCCACGGTGTAGATGTTCATGCGGTTGCTACCGGGTCCCATAATGCCTCTAAGGCCACCAGTACCAAACTCAAGGTCTTTGTAGAATGCCTCTATGAGTTCGGTCTTGTCATCGGCCTCAATCATGGCCTTGACTTGAGCTTTGGTTTCCTCGTCATAGCCCTCTCCAAGCCATTGCTGGGCTTTAATCGTCAACTCTTGAATCAATTTCTCGTCATTCATAATTTAATGTATTATTTATTGTTATTATTATTTTCCCACAAAGATAGAGATAAATCATCTAATGTGCAAGTCTCGTGTCAACTGAAGAATGTTTTGAACACATTAATCATGTTGACATGATCGTCACATGAAGCAGTCTCACGAGCAGAGTGCATCGCAAGCAAAGGATTTCCCACGTCAACACCCTCTATATCGATTTGCGCTGTTAATATATTTCCCAATGTTGAACCTCCAGCCACATCGCTATGGTTGATAAAGTACTGGCATGGTGAACCGGCAGCATCACAAAGATTCTTGAAAATGGCAGCCGAATGTGCATCGCTCATATACTTGCAGTTGGCATTTATCTTGATGCATGGGCCACTTCCCATTGCTGGATGGTTGGTGGGGTCATATTTTTCGCCGTAGTTGGGATGGTAAGCATGAGCATTGTCGGCGCTTACAAGGAATGTCTTCTGCAATGCGATGCAATAGTCATCAAAGTTGCATCCCTGGCTCTCGGCCATGCGTTGCAGCACATTGGCAAGCACTGGCGAGCCGGCACCTTGCTTGGTTCCACTTCCTGTTTCCTCGTTGTCAAAAATAGCGGCGATGCATGTGCTGTCGTGGTCGGTAGCCTCGGTGATAGCAGTGATAGCGGCATGAGCCATGCTCAAGTCATCGAGACGGCCCGACGAGATAAACTCATTGTTCAGACCGAAGGTGCAAGCTGGTGTTGTGTCATAAAGGAGCAGGTCAAAGTCAATAATTTCCTTGATTGCCACTCCCAGCTCTTGAGCCACGAGATTCACAAGCATATTATCGGTCTCGAAATCCTTGTTTACCTTAGCAATAATTGGCAACATGTCCTTTTGCTTCGACAAGTGGTTACCCTCATTGACGGCACGGTTGAAATGGATGGCAAGATGAGAAATCTGCATGAGCGGACGGTCAATCTTTATATTTCTCGAAACAACCTCGAGCGGGCTGGCGCCTTTGAGTATCACACGTCCAGCAATCGACAAGGGGCGGTCAAACCATGTGTAAAGAATTGGGCCGCCATATACCTCGGTATTGAGTTTCACAATGCCACCATCGCAACGCATCTCGGCATGGGGCTTGATGCGGAAGCATGGGGAGTCGCTGTGCGCGGCTATAATCTTGTACCCTGTCTCTTTAATGGGTTTGGAGCCCACTCTCACAGCAAAAATCGCCGAATCGTTCTTGGTATAGAAAAATTTCTCACCGGCTTTGGCACTCATCTTATCTTTGAGCGATTTCTCTTTGAAGCCGTTCTCGACAAGTATATTTTTTATTGTGTCGACAGCCAGGAAATTGCATGGACTGCTGTCCATGAAACGTAACAATGAATCAATGTATTTGCTTTTCATAATTATTTTATTTTTAGTAGTTTTCAAAGAGGTCTTTAAAGCCATACTTAAAGCAATGCAAAGCACGTAGCACATTGCACAATGTCTGGCCCCAGTATTCAACGAAATTATCTTTGCAGATGTTTATGAGTTGACGTTGGTCATCGGTATTAAGATCTTGTAGAGAGGCAACAAGATTATAAAACTCTTGATATAGATCGGCAAGATTCTCGGAAATAGATGTTGCAATGGGAGTATCGGAGTATTTCATGTCTTCAACAAACACCTCGAGATATACATCATCTTCACCCATCATTGCTGCGATATTGTTCCTCACGATATCATAGGATGACTCATCAAGAGAAGGACTGATTATTGCATCATAAAAATCCAACCCCGGCTCCAAGTCGACAACCGTGATATAGATGCGTGGAAGCAGTTTCAACATTGTTTCGGCAAAGTCTTGCCTACTGTAACTGGCACAATTCTCTACTGTTTCGCAGTATTCATTGACTAAAGCAATGAAAGCAAGACTCGTGGGTGACAATTTATCATTTTCCATAATTATTGCATGTAAAGTCTGTTCTTAACAATATATCTTTCAACTCCATCAGGGATATAGAATGTTATGTCTTTCATTTGCGAGAGTCTTTCCCTGATTTGTGTTGACGAAATTTCAATAATGGGAGCATCAACAATGCTCACCCTTGAACTATATTGCACGGGGATATTGATTTCAAAACCACGGCGTGGATAAATGAGGATGTGGTATTTCTCGATAATCTGATCACCGTCTTTCCACTTGTCGAAGAGGCACCAGTTGTCGGCTCCTATCACAAGATAGAACTCGTCGTCGGGGAATTTCTCCTGCAAGGCATTCAACGTGTCGATGGTGTAGGATGGTTTGGGCAAATCAAATTCAAAGGCCGACGTGATTACATTTTGTAAACGACGAGACACCAACTCGCACATGCGCAAGCGATGGTAATCGCTCATCATTTCCTTATCTTCTTTCAATGGGTTCAGGGGCGACACCATGAGCCACAAAGAGTCGAGCCCGCAATTCTCTACAATATAGCTTGCTATCAATGCATGCCCCACATGAATGGGATTGAATGAACCGCCAAAGATGCCTATCTTTCTCATTACTCGATAAAATCAGTTATCAACGCCTGAGTCTCGGCTACTGCTTTATCAAGGACGTCATTGACAACACAACAGTCAAACTTGTCGGCAAACGACAGTTCATAGGCGGCTTTGTCAATGCGCTTATTAATCTCCTCGATGTCGTCGGTGGCACGAGAGAGCAATCTTTCACGGAGTGTCTCAATCGATGGTGGCTGAATGAAGATTGACAACGCTTTGTCGCCGTAAAGGTTCTTGACATGGATTCCACCCTTCACGTCAACATCCATGATCACATTCTTGCCCGCCTTAGTGATGCGTTCTATCTCACTCTTGAGTGTTCCGTAGTATCGACCCTGATACACTTCTTCAAACTCGGCAAACTCATCGTTGTCAATGCGTTTTCTGAAATCCTCGAGCGAGAGGAAATAATAGTTCACTCCGTCCACCTCACCCTTGCGGGGACTGCGTGTTGTCGCCGAAATCGAAAACTCCAAACGCAAGTCTTCATTCTTCATCAACTCATTGATGATTGTAGATTTGCCGGTGCCCGACGGTGCCGATATCACAATTATCCTGCCTGTGTTCATCTTATAAATAGTAACTTTAAAGCACGTTAAGAACCTGTTCCTTGATTTGCTCAAGGTTATCTTTCATTTCAACAACCAGCTTTTGAAGATCGGCTTCGTTGGCCTTAGAGCCTGTGGTGTTGATTTCACGCCCCATCTCCTGGGCTATGAAGCCCAGTTTCTTACCTTGCCGCTCGGCTTTGTCGAGGGTCTCAAGGAAGTAGGTCAAGTGATTTTGAAGTCTTGTCTTTTCTTCGGTGATGTCGAGCTTCTCGATATAGAAAATCAACTCTTGTTCAAAACGGTTCTTGTCGTAGTCCACTTTCTCGAGCTGATGCAACGACTCCAAGATGCGAGATTTTATCTTCTCGATTCTGACCTGCTCGTAGGGCTCGATTGAATCGAGAAGGTGCTGGATGGCGGCGATTTTCTCTTTGAAGAAGGTGTACAGCTTCTCGCCTTCCTGACTTCTGAAATCCACAAGCATGCTTAGGGACTGCTCTACCACCTGGCGCACGGCATCAAGCTCTTCTTGTGGAATATCTTCGTTAACGTCCTGCTTGAAAACATCGGGCATCCTGAATAGTGTGCTGTACCAGTCTTGGGGTTCTGGCAAATTCATTTCTTGCGAAATCCTGTCCACTTGCCGCTTATAGCTCTTGAGCATCTCGATATTGACTTGCGAAGCTCCCGCACAGTCGATTGACTCGCACGTTACATAAACGTCAACTTTGCCACGATGCAACTCTTTTGCAATCGTGGTGCGTAATTCCAGTTCCAGCTCACGATAGACCAACGGCAACTTAACCTGCAAGTCCATCTGCTTGCTGTTCAATGATTTTATCTCGGCAGTAAGCTTCTTGTTGCCCACAACAAGTGTTGCTTTGCCAAAACCTGTCATAGATTGTATCATAATGATTCCTATCGTTTTTATTGCAAATATACTACTTTTTTCTTAGTCACAACTCTTTTTTTAACCAAATTACCACACCAACCATAACATATAACACATTTTAATCTTTGACTCTTTTTCCACTCAAGATTTAATCTATTATTTGAGAAACACTCCAATAAAAATATTTTAATGTGTAAAATTACTTAAAAACCCTGCTTTATCTGCCATAATTAATAAATTATTAGTACCTTTGTGGTCGTTTTTTATGGAACCATTTTTTAACGCATAATTTTACTACGTTACTATATAAATTTACTTTAAAAAGTTATGGCAGAAAAATTTGAAAAATTGTTCGACCAATTCGCACCTGTCACC
>CAMVKS010000023.1 GCA_947167995.1 uncultured Prevotellaceae bacterium | reverse complement strand
ACTTGTCGAAATCGCCCAAAACTGATTTGTGGGGCTCATTGCGGAAAACAGGAGCACGTTGACGATATCACCAAAAGAGAAATGACGGATTTGTTTGTTAAATCCGTCATTTCTTTTTATCAATATTTGATTAAATCTAAAGCATGTCGATGCGTTCTTGATTGAGCTTTTCTAACTCATTAATCAAGTCTGCAAGCACGTCGGGTGACACTGTTTTGCTATCAAGGACTATTCCATCTGCTCCACAGTTGTGCAACATTTCTAATGTTGGAGTATTCTCAAAGTGCGCCACAACAGGCTCTTCAATCCCAGCATCTCTGAATTGTCGCACAATTTCATTATGTACTTTTATATCATCGACACTATTGTCAATTTCAACATAATCAATAGCTGTGCGTGGCAAGAATGGAACTTGACTTGCTTCTTTTATTGTCATGCCCATAATAGGCTCTTCACCAAGTTCCTTGCGTATATCAACAAGTGACATTGACTCATCTGCAACGTGTATACCATCAACCTTCAGTTGCTTGTAAAGCTCGATATCATTTTCGATAGAGAGGATTGCATCTGAATTCTTGCACAACCGACTCACGGTCTCAATAGTTGCAACTCTTTCATTTGACGAAAGACAACTCAAATCAAGCCTGATCCATCGACAGGAGTTGTTGAGCGCGGCTTCTACCGTGCCAACAATTTCAACTCCGTTCTCGCCACTAACTATGTATTGCAGCATCTTTTAGTAGTTTCGAGCGAACACCACTCGGCATTTTGATGGCTTGCCGGTGAGCATGTCAACGCCTTCTTCAGGTTCTGCATCCAAAGGAATGCAACGAATGGTGGCCTTGGTTTCCTCTTTGATACGGTCCTCGGTCTCAGGTGTGCCATCCCAATGAGCCAGCACAAAGCCGCCTTTCTCTATTTGGGCCTTGAATTCATCGTAGGTGTCAACCTTGTAAGTCATGTTCTGACGGAAATCATAGGCTTTCTTAAAGATATTAGCCTGGATTTCATCGAGAAGATTCTTAACGGTATCTTCAATACCTTCAAGTTGTGCACTGGATTTCTCCAATGTGTCACGTCGCATAATTTCGATAGTGCCATTTGCTATGTCACGTGCGCCAAGTACCAAACGAACAGGTACACCCTTAAGTTCATAGTCGGCAAACTTGAATCCTGGGCGTTTATTATCGGCGTTGTCATATTTCACCGAGATTCCCATAGCACGCAGATTGTCAACTATTGGATTGACTTTGGCATTGATTTCGTCGAGTTGTTCTTGTGTCTTATAAATAGGAACGATCACAACTTGAATTGGAGCCAACTTGGGTGGCAACACAAGACCATTGTCATCGCTGTGAGTCATGATGAGAGCACCCATAAGTCGTGTTGAAACGCCCCATGATGTAGCCCATACATAGTCAAGCTTGTTCTCATTGTTGACAAACTTAACATCAAATGCCTTTGCAAAGTTCTGTCCTAAGAAGTGTGAAGTTCCTGATTGAAGGGCTTTGCCATCTTGCATCATTGCCTCGATGGTATAGGTTTCAAGCGCACCAGCAAAGCGCTCGTTGGCGCTCTTTACACCTTTCACAACAGGAACGGCCATGTATTTCTCGGCAAAGTCGGCATAGACATTGAGCATCTTGACAGCTTCCTCTTGTGCCTCTTCTTTCGTTGCATGCGCGGTGTGGCCTTCTTGCCACAGGAATTCGGCAGTGCGCAGGAACATGCGAGTGCGCATCTCCCAGCGGAACACATTAGCCCACTGATTGATGAGCAATGGCAGGTCGCGATAGGAGTTTATCCAGTTGCGATAAGTGTTCCATATAATAGTTTCACTTGTTGGTCGAATGATGAGCTCTTCTTCAAGACGAGCTTCTGGATCAACCACTACACCATTTCCATCGGGGTCATTTTTCAATCGATAATGAGTAACTACTGCACATTCCTTGGCAAAGCCCTCAACATGGTCAGCCTCACGGCTCAGGAAGGATTTTGGAATGAGCAATGGGAAATAGGCATTCTGCACACCAGTAGCCTTGAACATATTGTCCAACTCTCGTTGCATCTTCTCCCAGATGGCATAGCCATAGGGTTTAATTACCATGCAGCCACGAACTGCCGATTGCTCGGCGAGATCGGCTTTGATAACGAGGTCATTATACCATTGTGAGTAGTTTACGCTTCTCTTTGTTAAATCTTTAATTTCTATAGCCATTGTTGTTATTATAAAAATTGTGATATTAATTTATCTAAGTTGATTTTTCTTTGCTTGTTCTATCATTGCATTACCTGGAATCAGATAGATTTCAAGACGACGATTCTGACGTCGGTTGTTTATTGAATTGTTTGGAAGCAACGGTTCTTTGTTACCCATGTAGAATTGTGATATATATCTCACGCTTGTCGCATTGGCAAGAAACCAATCATAAACGCTCTGCACCCTCATTTGAGTGATTTCATTTGAAAAAGATTCCGACCCGCTGTTGTCGTGATGCATCACAAGAGCCATGCGATAAAAGTCGGGTGATTGCAAGAATTCACAATATACCCTAAGCACATTATCGGCTTCGGGAATTAAATCGGTTTGATTTGGGCCAAAAAGCAAATCGGCAGGGATAGATATAATTATCACTTCCTTATCACGAATGGTCATGATATTTAAATTTCTGTTCTCCGACAGAATTTGAGCCTGTCGCATCTGGTAATTGACGATAGCATTTCTTGCTCTATTGTCTTTGATTTCAGGGTTGTGAATAGCCTCATCAAATGATGTGGGTGGCTCATAGGGCTGCTGATTCTGTGCTAATGCTGTTGAGGCTAACATGACAGTCAGAGCTATAAAAAACAGTCTCAGATGTGTAACGTGATATCTCATATATATTGATATATTTAATTGTTATTTCAAAACAAAGCCATTATAACTCAAGGAGTTCGGGAGGAACTTCCATCTCTACAAAACGCTCATCAAGGTTCATCGATATTATAAACTCGTCGGCAACTGGCAACAGTTTAACCGAATTGTCATCAAATCTCACTTCAAACAAGACATTGGCAGTTGAATCGTCTATATTGATAATCTCTCCGTTTTTTCCATTGACTTTTATGTTGAAATTCATGAAATAATCAACGGGAGTCTCCTCGTCTTGCATCAACTGCGAAACATCATTTTTCAACAGAAAAATATCTTTGTTTACTAATATCGAGGCATCGTTCTCATTGTTCACTCCATCGATGGTGAGCAATACCGTGCTGGCCGTCTTGTCGCGTGTGTTGCCGATGAAAAATGGCACATAAATTCCGTCAACATCACACACGATGCACTTGCTCTCTTGCAAGACAGTTACAGGCACCTCTAAGGTTGCCGATATTTCACCGGCAATGCCATGTGTCTTATTGAAGCGTCCTATATGAGTTATTTCATTGCGTGTAATCATGCCTCAAAAGTCTTGTTATTTTTTCTTCTTCTTTTTTGAAGCCTGCTGTCCTGATGATGGGGCAATCTTAAATTCATGCAACGAGTGTGTTTCGGGGTCGAGTTTTATTTTACCTTTGGAGAAAAACTCGAGGTCTTTGAATATTTTGACGTCTTCAACATCCTCGTTGTTGATTTGATAGATGAGTTTCTTCATGTGATTGGCAATAAGCATCACAAGTGCTTCTTTCTCTTCTCCATCGGGCCACTCACATGCACGTTGTATCATCCTGTCGACAATTTTTCCATAATGCCTCATCTTGATATTCTCAAGTTTATATTCAATTGGTTGAGGCTTTGTAGAAAGATTTTCAGGCTTTACCATATCATAGGGTGAGTCTACATCAAGCTTGAAATCACTCATAATGGCAAGATGGTCCCATAGCTTGTGCTTGAAGTCGGCTTCATGGCTTAGATGGACAAACATGTTGCTCATGGTGTTGATTATCGAGTAGGCGCACTTGTTGCGCTCTTCTCGATCTTCAATCGTGCAGCAGTAATCAACCATTTGCTGAATATTCCTTCCATACTCAGGTAGAACCAATTTCTTGAGTTGTGAATTATATGTAAGCATAGTATATTATTGATTGTGATTGCAAATATATAAATAATTTAGTGACTTGCAAAGCTTTAGAGCACTTTTTTCTTAGGCACAGTTGCCTGAAAGTCTTTTAAATACAACGGTGTCGAATAAGCAACATCAATAAATGTATTTTCCCGGTAAGCTTTCTCCGACAAAGCAAGCATATCTACAGCTACAGGTTTGACTCCCTGAATGAAACGGGCATTGCGATTATTAATTACCTTGCTCGCTTTCTCCGAACCATTTCCCATGATAACAAGACGATGATTCGACAGCAACTCTTCAAATGAGTTCTCATCAAGAATCATAGGCTGTGGCTCTAAAAGTGGTGTCAGAGCATTATTATAAACAGCAGTATAAACTTCCATGCGACGAGCATCTATCATCGGAGCAAAAAGGATGTCGTCATCAAAGAACTCTTGGAACATTGTCGACACAGTGAGCAATTGCAACGTGTTCACCCCTATCAAGGGCACACCCAAACCGAAAGACAACCCTTTGGCTTGCGACAATCCTATGCGCAGTCCAGTATAAGAGCCAGGACCTATGCTTACCGCTATAGCATCTATAGACATCTCTTTGCGCGCTGCGGTTTCAAGCACATCCTTGATATATTTGCTAAGCAGTGTGGCATGATTAAGGCCATCATAATTTTCATAGTGGTCAACTATCTGTCCATCACTACCTAAGGCCACCGAGCACACGCTGGTCGAAGTCTCTATATTTAGAATATTTGCCATGATTGTTATAAACTGGCCACAAAATTACAAAAAAACAGCGAAAAGCAGGCTACAATTAACAAAATAATCTCAGTGTGTGACATAAAACAGAGGGAACAAAATCGTCAATAAAACTACAGCACATCTACACAATTGGGTATTTTGATAGAATTGACTAACTTTGCAAAAAAATTACACTTATGGACCTGAAATATTTCTTTAATCGTGCAACAGTGCGCGAATATTCCGAGATTGACATCAAAGAGAGCACTCTTAACGAAATGATTGAGGCAGCATGCCATGCGCCAACAACAGGGGGCATGCAACTCTATAGTGTGGTGGTCACGCGCGACAAGGCGATGAAAGAAAAGCTAGCGCCTTGCCATTTCGGCCAGCCCATGGTTACCACAGCACCAGTAGTGCTCACCTTCTGCGCCGACTTCAACCGCTTTGTAACTTGGTGCGAGATTTCTCATGCCGAACCTGGTTACGACAACTTCCAGTCACTGATGTCGGCAATTCTTGACGTAACCATTTTTGCACAACAATTTAACACCATAGCCGAGATGAACGGTTTGGGATGTTGTTACTTAGGCACTACAACCTACAATGCCCAGGAGATTGCCCAAGTACTCAATCTCCCACACCGTGTGGTGCCCATCATCACCCTTACCCTGGGCTATCCCAAAACAAAAGAGCAATTCCGTTCTGACCGACTCCCCATCCAAGGACTCATCCATCAAGAACAATACCATGAGCTAAGTGGAGACGAAGTAAAGAATATATACCACCATAAAGAATCTCTCGACGTGAACAAAGCCTTCATTAAAGAAAACAACAAACAAACTCTCGCACAAGTCTTCACCGATGTCCGCTATCCTCGAGAGACCAACGAACTATTCTCAAAGAAATTCCTCGATTTCCTGAAAGGCTACCTTTAGTAGAGTAGATTGTGGGCATCCCCCGATACAAAAAACATCAAGCATATAAAAAATTCCATCTTGCTATTAAAACACATTAGCAAGATGGAATTCTACTATTAAGAAATAATTATTTGCCTGCGATAGGTTTGATACCAATGCCTGGGATGTCGTGAAGGGTGATTTTACCATTCTCCACAGTCATACCTTCAAAACGATCGTTGGCAATCAACAGGTTACCGTCGAGATCGGCAAAGTCGACTACTGGCGACAAGTTGGCAGCAGCAGTAACGGCACAAGACGTCTCGGTCATGCATCCAATCATCACCTTCATGTCGAGTGCTCGTGCAAGCGTCACCATCTTGTGAGCTTCGTAAAGACCAGTACTCTTCATGAGCTTGATGTTAATACCGTCGTAAACCCCTTTGAACTTCACTATATCAGGCAGTCGCTGGAAAGCTTCGTCGGCGATAATAGGCAATGGCGAGCGTTCTCTGAGCCATGCAGTTTCATCAATCATAGTCTTGTCAAATGGCTGTTCAACGAAGATACATCCACGCTCTTTGAGCCAGTAGCACATCTCAAGAGCCTCTTCCTTACTGGTCCATCCCTGATTCACATCAACACAGATGGGCACATTGGTCATACTTTTAATAATCTCAACTGTCTCTTTGTCGTTGTCAAGGCCCATTTTTACCTTAAGCAACTTGTAGGGTGACGCTTCTTCAACCTTTTGACGAACGACTTCTTCTGTATCGATACCAATTGTAAAACTGGTGACGGGTGTCTTATCAGGATTATAGCCCCAAATCTTATACCAAGGCTGCCCCATAATCTTACCTAACAGGTCGTGAAGTGCAATATCTACACTTGCTTTGGCAGCACGGTTGTTTGGTGCCACATTATCAACATAGGTCAAAATATCCTCAATCTTGAAAGGATCGTTAAACTGGCTAAGGTCAAGACTGCTCAAGAAGTTGGTTACGCTCTCTACCGATTCGCCCAAATAAGGAGGCATCGAAGCCTCACCATAGCCTATGATACCGTCATATTCAAGTTGTACCTGCACATCGGGAGTTGTTGTGCGGCTGTATCGAGCCAAGTTAAATGCATGACGCAGCTGCAACTCATAGGGAGCAAACGAAAGGTTAAGTTTTCCACTCCTTGCAACTCGTCTTGTTGCTCTCCCCTTTGATGAAATAGAGATGGGTGCCGAGGCCGCAAGCAGACCTAAACCGGTTCCCACAAGAAATTTTCTTCGATTCATGTTATTATATTTTATAGTTAATGTTTACAATATAAAGAAGTTGGGTAGTATCATAACGCCGCTCATCTAAAAAAATCTTCTTGAACTTAGTACTTATTAAAATACCACTCATGGTCTCTGACATAGATTATACCTTTTGTTCCTATCATGCCATCAATGCGGCTTATTGATAGTGGGCTATAGAGATAATCGGGGGCATCGGGGTTTAAATCGTTGATTTTAACTTGTCCTGAACAATGAATATATTTTCCATCGTGAAGATACAGGCCCACATGTGTTACACGTCCTGTGGCACTATTGCCAAAGAATAGCAAGTCACACAGTTGCGCATCATGCCAATCGGCTATTTTCTTGCCAGTCAAAGCTTGTTGAGAGGCATCGCGCTGAAGAATGATACCATTGGAAAAATAGCTCACTTTCACCAGGCCAGAACAATCGGTCACTTTGGTCGAGGTTCCGCCCCACAAGTAGCTCGACCCCATCATGCGGCGCGCGGTCTTCTCGATCTTCTTTAAATCAAGTTTTTGTTGAGCCCATTTGTCAAATCTCTCGACATTAGAGGTTCTGACCCATCCAGTTCGCCCGTCAGGTGTGGAAAGTTGAATCCACTTGCCTTTTTTCGCCACTGCTGTCAGAATATTTCCAAGAACCAGATCGCTAACCGTTTCATCACCCTTGGCCTCGGCAACAAGTTGATCATCATAGACGGTAACAATATATCGCTCTTGCCTTTTCCAAGAGTCAAGTTGTTCTTGCGACATGTATATCAACGAACTTTCAGGGACATAAGCAATGTAGTTGTCAGGACACTGCACTCTAATCCATTCACCGCATTTCTCCATTACCCTCAGTGGCATTCCCATGAGAGCCTGTGTAGCAACCTCACCTGAATGTTTAGGCTCGCAACGCAATGTCGCTATCGAAAGTTTTACCATAGCCCACTTCTCATTGGGAGCTATCGCGTTTGTCAGTACAGTCACGTTGTTCTCAATGGGAATATTATTCTTTAAGAGTTCATCGGTTATTGCATCAAGTTGTTCTTGATACCCAACAGTTCCATTAACAATTGCAACGCCATCTTGCATGGTGCAGGACACGTCCCAGATAGCTACACGTTTGTCGGGAGCTATTCTTGTTTTAAGTTCATTGAGTACATCGTTGGCATCAACTGCCATAACGTCAAGTGCAGTGATAAACAACAATGACAATAAAACAAATTTCTTAATCATTTCAGTATATCTTTGTTATTGAATTGACTTCTAAATGAGAATCCCACTTGTCGTAATACAGGTTTCCTTTGCGCCATTCCACCTCTCCAGGCTGGAAATCGACAGTCTCGCTACGAATGTACTTTTTCGCTGGACTGAGTCGGTCGCCTATAGTTTCGTTTGAAGCCATGCGATAAAGGTCTATTCCTGTGGTGTAATAATTGTTCATGGGTGTGTCCACTGCACTGCGACCAAACGACTGGTCGGTTGGAACCCAGCCAATTCCCTCAAAATAGGTCTCGGCCCAGTCATGCCAGTTGACCTCATCAGGATGTATCATCCAACCACTCTCCCAACGGGCAGGAATACCTAAACTTCTAACAAGAGAGATATACAGCAAGGTCACTTGCCCACAATCACCATGACCATTTTCCAACACATAATCTGGGATATTTCTAATAGTACTATATTCACGAGCACCAGCCCAGGGGTAAGTTCGTGAAATATAATCAAATATCAACGAAGCCTGCTTCACTGGATTGTCTTCTTCTCCAACTATTTGACGTGCAAGTGCCCGCATATCATCGGTGATGATAATGTGGGGAGGCTGATTGCCCGTATATTCCTTGTAATCGGTAGCATTCACATCATAGGGCTCCAGCATCGCTAAGAGATCGTCTTGAGCTATGTGACGCTCGGCAACATCATAGCTGAATGTATACTCGAAGTGAGTCTTTTGCCCTTTGACTGCTGTGGCTTCCATATATACCGTGTGATGCTTGCTGCCCTCACTCATGGTGACTGGACGATTACTACTTTCAAGTTTAATGTTTTTCTGCCTCAGGTTCTCATAAGGGAATGGCATCCAAACCCTTAAAGTCTCTCCTGCAGGAACGACATCAGCATCAACATCAAGAGTAAAGGTAATGTTCACATGTCGCCAGTCGCGAAGGCCATTTTTATCGGCTGACGATTGCATAGCCTCAAGATAATACTTGCGACGAGTGTTATAGGTTGTCATCTTGTCTTCATCGTGTTTTTCACTCAATTCATCGGCAAGCAACCACAAGTTTCTTATCGATTTTCTGAACCACCATTCTTGGCCATCAATAATCATATATTCAATCTTGCGATTACGTTTCCATTTGGCTATCTGCTCATCGGTGGCACTTGGCATCTTCTCCCTGATGAGCCTGACGCCATCAGAAGGAGTCATATTGAAATCTTTTCTTATACGCTCCATGATGGTGTTGAGCGAATCGATGCGAACTTCTTGCTCAGCTCTCACCTTTTTGGGCAGATTATTCATGAGAGTCTGGGCTTTCTTGAATTCGCCTTGATCAATCATCTCCTCTACTTGCTGCAACCAGTTTTCTTGAGCACCTGCAACAAGAGAAGTACAAATGAAAATTGCAAGCAGTAAAAACTTTCTTAATTTCATAATTTTTTATTTAAATCATTGTTCTAAATAGGCCAAAAAGTATTCATTGCCTCATAGCCTGCTTGATAGCTTGGGCAAGTTGATCGGGACACGAGGTCATCTTGTATCCGCACCTGATTCCCTCAAGCTTGGAGATGGCATCCTCGCACCTCATACCCTCCACAAGTCGAGAAATCCCTTGAAGGTTACCATGACAACCGCCTTGAAATACCACATTTCTCAATTTCCCATCAACTATTTCCAGCTCAATAACACTTGAGCATGTTCCAATTGTATAATAAGTGTGTTTCATTTCTAATCTTTTCTGTTTAACAAAGATAGTATTTGCCGTCTATCGTTTATACACATTGTATTATTATCAGGCATAACTATCATGCCTTCATCCATCAGCCATTCGACAGCACTTTGGAAAGCAGGTCTCCAAGCGCCTATCAGTCGGCATATATCTCTCTGACGAAAACTCATTTTTATATTTTCAGAGCGTTGTGATGTGAACGTTGCGACCAACAAGACAATCCGTTCAAGAACCGACACCTGCTCAATATTCAATAGTTGTGACTTCAAGTTTTGAGAATTTCTTGACAAGTAATTCAATATATTGAACAAGAAAACATTATCACTCTGGAGAATCGACATGTAGTCCTGCTTCGTGAGTTGAAGAATTCCACATTCTTCTATGGCATACACGCTAAAAGGGTAGCTTGTGTCAAGACCAAACAGGTAATCGGGCGAAATCACCTCAGGTGACGACAACTCTTGCGACAGCTTGAACTTCAGCACTCTACTCTCATATTCAAGCCTCACTCTTCCTGAAACGACAAACCTCACATGGGTGCACGGGTCGCCACTGTCAAGAATCCTCTCTCCTTTTTTATACTTGAGAAAATGAAAAGGTATCTTTTCAATTACTTCTCTTAGGCGTTCTTGGGTCACCCCTTGGAAAAGTGGAAGATGAAGCAATTTATCAAAAATATTATCCATGCTTTTTATTCTTTATCATCAAGATTGCCTCTCCAAGAGTCAAGCACACCTGCTCACCTGTCGACATGTTCTTAAGAGAAATTGTGCCAGAAGAAATTTCGCTCTCTCCCACCATTGCAACAAAAGGAATCCCCTTTGCATTGGCATAGTTCATCTGTTTCTTCATCTTGGCGGCATCGGGATATAACTCACATGATATCCCCGATTCTCTTAATTGTTTCATGTGCTTGAGACAGCTTTGCGCTTCTTTGTCTCCAAAGTTAGTAAAAATCACGTCGGTAGACGCCTTTGTGCTTGCAGGATACAAATCCAGTGTGTTGAGAACATCGAAGATGCGATCGGCACCAAAACTGATTCCTACGCCCGACAATCCATCCATGCCAAATACTCCAGTAAGATTATCATAACGGCCTCCACCACTGATGCTACCCATGGGAACATCAAGCGCTTTCACTTCCAATATAGTACCTGTATAATAATTCAAGCCACGAGCTAAAGAAACATCAACCTCGACAGTGCTCTTAAGGTCAAGGGCACTTACATTATCAAGGACAAACTTCAGTTCATCCAAGCCCTTCATGCCTATTTCGGAGCTTGACAGCAATTGCTCAAGAGTAGATATCTTTTCATCATTGGTACCCGATAATGTGAGCAGTGGACGCAATGTCTCAATTGCATCTTGCGACAAACCCTTCTCGGCAAGCTCTAAATTCACATTATCAATACCTATCTTGTCTATCTTGTCTATTGCAACAGTAATATCGACAATCTTCTCTGGGGCACCAATGATTTCGGCTATTCCGCTAAGTATCTTACGGTTGTTCAGCTTGACAACAACATTAATACCAAAGCGTTTAAACACTTCATCAATCATAGCAACAAGTTCTACCTCATTATATAGCGAGTCGCTGCCAACAACATCGGCATCACACTGATAGAACTCACGATAACGTCCTCGTTGAGGACGGTCGGCACGCCACACCGGTTGTATCTGATAGCGCTTGAACGGCATTTGCAAGTCGTTGCGATGCTGTACGACATATCGAGCAAAAGGAACGGTAAGGTCATAACGCAATCCTTTCTCGCTCACTTTTGTTATGAGATGAATATAGTCTTTATTTGCCAACAATTCATCAGGTGCCGAACTCAAAAAATCACCACTGTTGAGAATCTTAAACAACAGTTTGTCTCCCTCTTCTCCATACTTGCCCATCAATGTAGATAGATTCTCCATCGCTGGAGTTTCTATTTGCTGGAATCCATACAAAAGGAAAACATCCTTAATCGTATCAAATATATAGTTGCGTTTCGCCATTTCAATAGGCGAGAAATCTCTGGTCCCTTTAGGAATTGACGGTTTTTGTGCCATTTATTGGAATATTTTAAACAATTTAATATCAGCTATTTAATTAATCTCGTCTCCTGCCAAGCAGTATCATTACATAATACATCAGCGTTGCAAGTGAGCTTAATGCCGCAACCACATAGGTATAGGCCGCAGCCCGAAGTGCTTCTCTTGCATGCTCGGTTTTCTCGCCTTGAGTGATGCCCGATGTTTCAAGCCAGGCAATTGCTCGACGGCTGGCATCAACCTCAACAGGGAGGGTCACAATGCTGAAAAGTGTGGTCAATGCAAATAGGGCTACACCTATTTCGAGCACTATAGGAAATGTCTCTATCAGCAATATTCCAGCAAGCAGTATCCATGTCACCCAATTTGACGCAAAACTTACAACAGGCACAAGTTTTGTGCGCAGTTTCAATGCCGAATAACCACGAGCATGCTGCAGGGCATGGCCACACTCATGGGCAGCCACAGCAGCCGATGCCACACTGTTGACCGAGTAAACAACATCGCTCAGGTTCACTGTGCCGTTGGCAGGATTGTAATGATCGGTCAATTGACCATTCACACTAATCACATTCACATTATTAACACCATTATCATGAAGCATCTTGCATGCAACATCGCGACCTGTTAGTGGCTGGTCCAATGGCTCTTGAGAATATTTTTGAAATTTACTCTTCAAGGAGTGTTGAACCACATAACTCAAGATTGTTATACCTATGAAAATTATATATATAATGCCCATTTTTTAAGTTGATTATACGGTTTTATTGGTGCTATCTATTATTTTTGATGTAAAAATACTGCTTTTTTCTGAATTAAAGAAATTTTTTACAAAAAACTTGTTTTATTTATAATAATTATATCGTCAATGTTAATTTTGCGAAATCGAGAGATGGATTTTATATACAAACTTTAGTAATTATACATTGGACAACATATCAATTCTACAAGAATTAGACTTTCCTCTCAGGCACAATTACCGAAAAAATAATCAAAAGGCAAAAAATTATGAACAATTTGTCAAAAAAAATGACATTTTCTTTTGGATTTTCATTTTTTGATGTAAATTTACGGCCGAATAATGATTGTTTTTATCAATCTATTCAGAATTAACTCTATTTACTAACTTTATTTACTAACTTATTACTTATTTTTATCTATGAAAAAGTTATTTTTATTGTTCGCTGCTTCTGTTGCTTTAACTCTCGTTTCTTGCAATAACACAGGAACCACTTCTGGTTCAACTTCGGTTTCTGGCGACAGCGCAGTTTCTGTAGAGAATCAAAAAGATTCCAGTGCTATTTCCGACACTCTGAAACAGGATCTTCAAAAGGCTGGCAAGGAGATTAAGGAAGGTGCTGAGGCTGGCGTAGATGCTGCCGAGAAGGTTGGCGAGAAGGCCGCAGAAGCTGGTAAAGATGCTGCTCAGAAGGCTGGAGACAAACTCAAAGAGGGTATTGACAAAGGTGCCGAGAAAGCCAAAGAGGGCGTGGACAAATTAACCAACAAGTAATTTTAATGCTTAGTAAATTTTAATTGAGGGAGGCACTCACGGTGCTTCCCTCCTTTTCAATCATCACACATGACAAGCGACGAAATCATTAAAAAAGCAAAACAAGCCCTAAAAATCAAATCACTCAACAGCATGCAACTCGACGTGATAGAACGGTGGCAGAACAGCTCAAGTGACATGGTTGTACTCTCTCCCACCGGTTCTGGAAAGTCTCTTGCTTTTCTTGTCCCCATCCTATCTTCGTTGAATGTCTCAAGCAGTTCCACACAAGCTGTTGTCATTGCTCCAACTCGTGAAATTGCGATGCAGACTTTCGACGTCATCAAGAAGATATCACCATCAACTTCCACCACATGCTGCTATGGTGGCCATGATGCCGCCATCGAAGCACGTTCTCTTGGTGGCATACCTCACATCATTGTAGCAACTCCAGGACGCCTGCTTGACCACATCAACAGGAAAAAAATCAACCTCACAAGCATCAAATACATTGTGATTGACGAATTTGACAAATGCCTCGAGTTAGGGTTTACACAGGAAATGCGAGACATCATGGTGGGCTGCCCTGCTGATGCAAGAAAGATACTCACATCGGCAACGACAATTGACAACATGCCTGTGTTTATGGATCTCAAAAAATGCCTTACAATCGACCACCTTTCAGACAACGAACTCAACACCGAGAAACGCATCACAATGTGGCGCGTTAAAGCACGCGACAACAACAAACTCAGCACACTACTTGAACTGCTCTACACTATTGACGACGAGCCTGCGATTGTGTTCACAAGCACTCGAGAACGTGCACAGGAAGCATTCAAATTCCTCTCTAATAACAAAATGGACTCTGTGCTATATCATGGTGCATTGCAACAACTTGAGCGAGAAAAAGCTGTGGCAATGTTTGAAAACGGATCTTTGATGGTTATGGTGGCAACTGACCTTGCTGCGCGTGGACTTGATATCATCACAGTGAAGCACATTATCCACTGCGACCTCCCTCTATCGCAAGAAACATTCATTCACCGCAACGGACGCACTGCACGCATACACGCTCACGGCAATTCCTATTTTATCACCTCACCCAGCGAGAATGTACCCAACTATGTATCACATTGCAACGAACTCTCTCTGGATTCTCTGTCGCTTCGTCACACAAAAGAGACATCAACAGCAACTTTGCACATAAGTGCCGGAAAGAAGGAAAAAGTTTCGAAGGGCGACATTATGGGATTTCTGATTTCACACGCAACAATGTTGACGGCCGATGAGATTGGAAAAATAAATATATTTGACCACCACTCTCTTGTGGCTGTCCCAAAAGCTAAAGCCGCCGATATCATCAAAGCAGCATCGTCCTTAAAACTAAAAAAAGTGAAGGTAAAAATAAGCCAAGCACGCCCACGACTTCGCTTTGCAAAATAGCGATCAAACTATCTTTTTACAAACTGCCGAACAGACTATCGAGATATTTCTCGGACTGACCTCCTACAATCTTATTAATAATCTCACCTTTGGGAGAGAGAATCACAAGTGTAGGAACCGCTTCTATCTCATATTTCTGAGCAAGACTGCGGTTTTTATCAATGTCGACTTTGCGAAACTCTATCTTGTCGCTATATTTTTGTTCCATCTTTTCCATTGCAGGAGCCATTGCCTTGCAAGGTCCGCACCAGGTTGCAAAGAAATCAATAACAACGACCTTGCCTTTGGCATTACTTTTTTTAACAGCCACGCTATCGGCCCGGTCCAAAGTGTCTTCGGTGGCCTTAAGGCTGTCGTCACTCGATTTTGCTTCATTGATAGCCTCTTTTAACATTGAAGAAATAATGTCGACGCCTTCGTTTTTTGTTCGGTTACCTCCACACGAGGTCACCCCCAACAACGCCACTGCCAAGAGTGACAATAATAAAAAATGTTTCATAATTATATATCAACATGGTTAAAAAAACAATTATTGAAGTTCTCCCTTGCCTTGTCGCACAATCTCGGGTTCTGCACCGGTGCAGTCAACGACTGTCGATGGGACAAGCCCTCCTCGACCAGCATCGACCACAATATCCACCTGACCGCCCAACGCCTCGGCTATCAGTTCAGGCTCACAACGGTAATCATCATCTTGAGCCGGTACAGAGGTCGTGAGAACAGGATGTCCAAGTTCTCTTTCGATGGCAGTGGCAATCTTGTTTTGAGGTATCCTGATACCCACTGTGCGACGGCCCTTGAACGCTTTGGGAAGTTTTGACATAGCAGGGAATATGAAGGTAAAGGGTCCTGGAAGATTGTTTTTCATCAAGCGGAACTGCGCATTGTCAAACTTAGCATATTGAGCAACCTCCGAGATATCACTGCATATAATCGAGAGGTTGGTCTTTGCCGATTTCATCGCCTTGAGAGAACATATTCTTTCGATTGCCTGATTGTTGAGAGCGTCGCAACCAATGGCATATACGGTATCGGTGGGATAAACAATAATCCCGCCATCACGCAACACGCTCACTATTTCTTCAATGTGACGCACATTGATGCTGTCTTCTATTATGGGTAATACTTTCATATCAAAAATCTTTTATTATCATTGTTTCTATATTTGACGCATTAGCATATTTCTTTAAAAGCGAAGCTGTTAACTCCAGTGTCTCATCGAGTGGCAATTCGGGAGCGAAAGCATTAATGTTGATTTGCACCTTACGGGTCTCGGGAGTGAACTTGGTGCGCTCCTCGTCGCTCGTGGGAGTAGCTATTCCACCCTCAGCATCACGATAAACAGGCATTCCTTCTATGTTTAGCAACCCGCGACCAATGCCGTGATAAGGCTCGTCCTTCTCCCCCACTCCCATCCTAAGGGTATTGCCAGCAATCTTATCGGCATCAAGACCGCTGATGGGATAACCGCTCTTGATCGACACCAAGTTCACGACATCGATGAGAGTGGTGAGTCGATAAAGTCCCAAGCCACGCACTATGCGACGACAAAGCGCTTCGCTTGCCACACGATAACGGCCCGGGTCCTTGCCCAGCGCTTTATAAAGCTTGCGGGTGGCAGCGATAGCTGGACGATGGTTAATCTCAAGCAATTCATATCGCCCAGCGACAACAGCAGCCTCACGCTCCAGCTCTTGCCAGAGCTCGTCACAGGTCTCGCCATTGACCACAGTGGCGCGCAGCAGTCCTATCTGAATGAGCGGACAGGCCGCCAAAATGCGGTCATCAATTTCTACATTAATCATCTTTAATATTATTTTTGTGCAAATTTAATACAAAAATCCGTTTTTTTTCCTATTTTTGCAAATTCATTAACATGACTATATTTTTTATCATTTTAATTAATACACAATGAAACATCTTTTTCTTACTTTAATTGCTGCCAGTTTAGTGTTTGGCGCAATGGCCGATGACAAGATTGTGAATCCCGACAGCACAGGGTTCAAATTCACCGATGTGAAGGTGATTAAATCCACTCCAGTTAAAGACCAGAACAAGTCAGGAACTTGCTGGTGCTATTCAAGCAACACTTTCTTTGAGAACGAAATCCTGCGCAAGACAGGTAAAGAGATTCATCTGAGTGAAGGTTTTGTTGTTTATCACTGCTATCTCGACAAAGCCATCAAATTCATTCGCATGGATGGTACAATCAACTTTGCCGAGGGTGGTAGCGGACTCGACGTGGCTTATGTATGGGAAAACTATGGAGCAGTCCCCAACGAGGTTTACACTGGCATGACCAATGGTGACAAAAAATTCAACACTGCCGAGCTCACCAGCACACTCAGGGGGTTGGTAGACGTTGTGAACCAGCGCAAACTCAAAAAACTCACCCCATCATGGATCGACGCATTCAAGGGTGTCCTTGACGCTTATATGGGCAAGCTCCCCGAGACTTTCACTTGGGAAGGCAAGACCTATACTCCTCAATCATTCGCTGCTTCACTTCCTCTTGACATGAACGACTATATCTCTGTAACATCATTCACACATCATCCCTTCTACACTCAATTTGTTCTTGAGGTTGCCGACAACTGGATTTGGGAAAAATCATGGAACGTACCTCTTGACGAACTCTGGGAGATCGCCAACAATGCTATTGAAAAAGGCTACACCATTGCATGGGGTGCCGACGTGAGTGAGCACGGATTCAAGTGGCGCAATGGCTATGCCGTTCTTGTGAAAGAGAAGAACGAAAACGACCTAAGTGGTACCGATCGCGAGCGCTGGGACCTCATGAGCGACAAGGATCGTGAAACACAGCGTTGGGAAATCAAGGGCCCAGGCAACGAAGAAGTTGTAACTCAAGAGTCTCGTCAAATCATGTTTGACAATAAAGAAACTACCGACGACCATGGAATGGTAATCGTGGGTACTGCTGTAGACCAGGATGGCAACAAATACTTCAAAGTACAGAACAGCTGGGATACCAACCAATTGTATCATGGTTTCTTCTATGTGAGCGAAGCTTTCTTTAAAGCAAAGACTATGAATATCGTTATCAACAAAGAATGTATTCCCACCAACATTGCAAAGAAAATGGGTCTCAGATAATTGATTTCGATATACTAATATCATTATAGAGAGGCTTCAGGCTTCAGGCCTGAAGTCTTTTTTATGTCCCACTCATTTGCACACTAAAAAAATATATAGTAATTTTGCAGTATATGGCTATTCTTGAAATAAAACGCATTGAAGAAAACAGCGACATGTTGGCACAGTTTTTTGAGAGCCGCATTCAGGCAGGTTTTCCAAGCCCTGCACAAGGGGCTTTTGCCGATGCTGTAGACCTCAACCATGAACTCATAAACAACCCTGCAGCAACATTCTGTGCAAGGGTGATTGGCGATTCGATGGTCGACTCTGGCATATTAGAAGGCGACATGCTCATCATCGATCGCTCTCTCGAGCCTCATGATGGAGATATTGTCGTGTGTTTTATTGACGGGGACTTCACTGTCAAGCGCATCATGGTCAGCAACTCTGGAATTTCGCTTGTGCCGGCCAACCACAAGTTCCCAGTCATCAAAGTACCTAAAGAGAGCCACTTCATCATTTGGGGAGTTGTCTCACACATAATAAAAAAATTAAACCGATAGTCCAACTTTTTCTTGCTATGACAGTCAATTACAGCAACCAGCCAGCACCTATTGGCGTTTTCGACTCAGGATTTGGAGGCCTTTCTATTTTAAGAGAAATAAGGAAAGTGCTACCACAGTATGACTACCTGTTCTTAGGCGACAATGCGCGAGCTCCTTATGGCAACAGGTCATTCCAGCTGGTCTATGAATTCACTCTTCAAGCAGTGAAGTATCTTTTCGGGCAAGGTTGCCACCTCGTAATACTGGCATGTAACACCGCTTCGGCCAAGGCCCTAAGGTCTATTCAACAACGTGACCTTGAAATGCTTGATCCCAACCGACGAGTGCTTGGTGTGATACGCCCCACCGTAGAAGAGATAGGATTGATAACAAAGTCTCGAAATGTGGGCATTTTCGGAACTCCAGGCACAATACAAAGCCATTCCTACGACATAGAGATTGCAAAGATGCACCCTGACATCAATGTGCACAGCCATGCTTGCCCAATGTGGGTGCCCCTGGTGGAAAATCGTGAGAGCGATGGACCTGGAGCCGATTACTTTGTCAAGAAAGACATCGAAGCCCTAATGTCGAAATGCCGAGACATTGATTCCATTATCTTAGGATGCACACATTATCCTTTGCTTCTCAACAAGATAAGACAATACACCCCCGCTGGTGTGAATATAATTGAACAAGGTCCCATCGTGGCAAAAAGCCTGAAAGACTACTTAAATCGCCACCCCGAAATCGAGCAACGTTGCTCACAAGGAGGCGCCTGTCATTATTGCACCACCGAAGAAGCGTCTCGTTTCTCGCCTGTAGCATCAATCTTTGTCAACCACTATGTCGATGCTGAACATGTGACATTGTGATTGCCATGAAGTTCAGGATTCAGAACACACAGAACGATTTGTAAGTCTAATCGATATCTTTGAATACGTTCAAAGGAATTGCTCGACAGTATCTTGCATACCATTGTTCCTTTTCGGGAGTGTCAATAGCTTCATATTCCGATATGACACAACCTGTAAATAAATCATCAGCTATAGCCAAAATGATGTTTGACAGTTCTATTGTATCTTTAAACTCTTTTCCTTCGGGACAGAACAGGCGTTTTTGCTTGATCAGCTCATAACCATAGATTGCTCCCATTATGTTTCCAGTTATAGCACCAGTAGAATCGCTGTCGCCATCGTGATTTACGGCAGCAATAATAGCTTTGCCCATATCATCGATATGAGCCAAGACACAATAAAGTGATATGGCCCAAGCTTCTTCGCCTACCCAGCCTTCGCCTAATTGCTTTATGGCTTCGGAATCAGTAATTTCTGATTTAGCCAACTCAACAGCTTTCAATGTCAGCTGCCTTAAATAATCCTTGTCTTCGGAATATTCATTGCCATACATATTCATCATGATACCCAATCCATCGTTCACAATCTCAACTATCGAAGCTTTAACTTCTTCGAAAGTAAGTGGCACTATTCGAGATATGAGCAGTGTCATCAGTGCCGCAGGAAGGTATCCCAATGGGTGAAGATGAGTGGCTCTTGCGACCTCGGCACCTGCAATAGCCAAACGCTCAGGAGGGTAAAGTCCTTCTACACGTCTCAGCTTATAGGCAGCATCAAGCAGTCCCATCGGTGCCACGCGCATTATGCCGCCACACCCCTTGCTGTTGTTTTGAGGTTCTTCATGATTAATCATTCTATCGCAAGCTGCCAGGCAGGTATTGCCAGGAGCACGGCTGTGAGCCATATCGGTCAAGTCACGCAGCCATGTATATTTAGTGCCTGAATCATTAGTGTTTCCAGTTTGGGTATAATACCAATCCACATAGGCATATTTGACATAATCCTCGGGGCAACCGCCAATGCCGCGCATATACCCTCTCGTCAGTCCCATGAGCATCCCATTGGCTGTGAAGAGCGTCATCTGAGTGTCATCGCTCACCAGAGCTTTTCCATTCTTATCAAGTTGAAACTCGGTGATTCCATTCTCGCCATATCGTGACAGGATAAAGTCACGACTCATAAACTCGACAACATAACCCAAGGCATCACCAGCTGCACCAGCCATCAGGGAGCCCCGAATACAATCCTTCACTCTTGCTTCGAGCTCTTCGGTTATCTTTTTCATGTCTTGAACAAATTATATTATACAAAAAATCAAGGATTATAAAGATCGTGATTGTAGAAGTCAAGAATCTGCAAGGCTTGCTGATAGGCTTGCTTTGCTGGCCCTTCGGGATCGCGCTCGGCGGCCTCAAGATAGCTGCTCATGGCCTTGCCCCATTCTCCTAACTGACGATAGGCATTGCCACGAAGATAGAACACCTGTGCGATAAACAACTTGTTGTCATCTGTTTCCTGATTCTCAACGATATAATTACAATGATTTATTACATCTTTTGACTCACTGCGAGAGAGCATCTCTTTTAGAGAATTAATTGTTCCTTCGTTCTGCATGATTATTACATATTCGTTTTTTATTAAAAATGTGCGAGTGTCAGGCGTGTTATTACACCATAGTCAAACTCGCTATAACAGATAGCAAAATTAATGATTTTCCTACATATCAACAAGTTTTTACTGTAAAATTACTTCACTGCATGCACATAACAAAAATGCTAAAGGCGGTTAAAACCTTTAGCATTTTGGGCGTTATTTCACGTTTCACAACGATCAACGCCCCATTGATGAAAAAAATAGTGATTACTTTTATTGATTTGCCTTATGTGTTATTATTACAATGCAAATATAATATGATTATAATAACTGTCAAAATCTGTTCAACTAACTCCCATCAAAAAAAGATGAACAACTAATCTTCTTCAACCAGTTCAAAATGGCATTGTTTAGGAATTAATATATTTAATACCATTGCACACCATTGTTATAACTGGAGTGCTTGTCATACTTGAAGTCGCTCAAGATACTTGACTTGACTGCTATATGGAAGTTGTAGGATTTATAGGGTCCCACTGGCACGAAGCTGGCACTCATGACAAAGCAGTGCATTTCACGGCTGACAGAACAATTCATGTAAGCAATCTTGTGAGTGTCGAAGTTGTAACTGGCCGAAAAACTAATATTCCAGTTCTTTGTGGGACGTATATTACCATTGAAACTCAGGTTCTGAGTCCATTTGCCTTTATACTCCATCTTTTCATAGTCGAAGCTGCCGTAACCATAATTAAGCGAATAGTTCACTGTTAGGCTCCAAGGACATTCCCACTTCATGTAGCCATCAGACTGCAAGGCAATGTCGGTTCCTTCAACAGTGCCACCCATATTTTCTCCTTCTTCTCCATTGCCATCTTGACCACCTCGCCTCTTAGGCTTTTGGTCATCTGCATCCTTATTGCGTCCAAAAAGTCTTCGGAATGTGTCATTGTTAAATGTGTAAGAGAAAGAAGTACCCGTACTTGCCAATCGACCCCATCCTCCACCATGGAACAGCCTTAGCTTGTTGATTCTCACTGGATTACCAAACTCGTTCAAGCCATATTTATATACATCCCATGTTGCACTGAGGTTGAGATTGAAGCTCTTGGTCAACCTGAGCAAAATAGATGTATTGAGATTACTCCACCGTAAAGAGTCGGCGGCAAAGTTATAGGACTGGCTAAGTGTCAAATTTTCGATAATAGATATTTTCTTATAACCCGTGCTGTCGCTTTCGCTTTTCACTTTTGCCTCCAGATTATTGGCAATACTGAATGATATTATTCCGTTCTTGCCACTTTGCGGTTGCCCATAGACACCATGCTGGAAATAAGGATATTGAACATCATGAGTCACACCTTGAGCATCGGTATGAGTATAATGCCCATAATACCCCCAAAACTTACTGCCAAAGTCGGGCGCTGCCGATATGGTGATTTGGGGTGTTATCACGTGCCTTACCATCTGCAGCTTGTCTCCCATGAACTTAAGCGGTTTATAGAAACCGTAAATTTTGGTATTCAGAGACAATGACACCGAGAAATCAAAAAGATTATAGAACCCATAGGTCGTATCTCTTACAACAGCACTTGAATTAGGATCCCATTGCTGCTTTATCTTGCTTGTGTACATCCTGTCATTAAGAGTGATTGAAGGAGTGATGTTGATGTACTTAAACACGTTGAATGTAGCTGAAATTGGGACAGTATGTGACATTCCATTTCTCCAGTCTTTAGCAAGATTCTTGTGGAAGAAGACATTCTCTTTGGCTGTCAACGAGTTCTGGAAACGACCAGTATATGATATTTTAATTTTCTCATACCATCTCTCGGCTCCTACTGCCCTCTTGCGCTTAAATGGCGAGGTTTGGGCCATTGTGAGTGTGAAATTAGGGAAAGAAACTGTTAATGTGGAATCGGACGAGCGTTGAGAGACACTTGCTGTTGCCGAGATGCTCCACTTGGAATTCGGGAAATTATAAGACCAATTGATAGTAGAGCTCTTGGTGTTCTCGGTAAAGGTATTGCGATAGTAATCGGTGATATTACTGCGAGAATAACCACTTGTGGCAAAGTTCACACTTGCCGAGAATTGCATGTTGGGGTTTGATTTTGAGTCTTGTGTGTGACTCCACACCACCGAGAAGTTGCGAGCTCTGGAATAGTCGGGGTCACCTTTGTCACCAGTGACAGTTGTCAAGAAGCTGGCATTCAAGTGACCCGAGAATTTATATCGCTTGGAATAGTTGGACTGTAACGTCACACCCCAAGAGCCACGAGTGTAAATCTCGCCTGTCAACGCCAGGTCAATATATTGACTCAATGCGAAATAATAACCACCATTTCTCAGATAAAAGCCACGATTATAATCCTCACCAAAGGTGGGAACCAGCACTCCACTGGAATATTTGTTGGTAAACGGGAAGAATGCAAAAGGCACAGCGAGAGGCAGAGGCAGGTCTTCAAGAACCATATAGGCAGGTCCTGTTATCACATTCTTTTTGGGTCGCATTTTAGCCTTTGTGATCTGGAAATAGAAGTGAGGATGCTCATGGTTGTCGCAGGTGGTGTAACGTCCATTCATGATGTGATACTCATCATCCTCATGTTTCTTGGTAACACCTCCAGTGAGATATCCATCGCCCTGCTCGGTGATGATGTCGGTGATGATGCCTTTCTTTGTCTTGAAGTTGAAAGCCATTCTTTTTGACTTATATTCACCACTTGGATCGGTAAATACCGGTGTGCCCTGCATTTCTCCAATAGAATCGGGCTCTCCAACGGCATGGACCACATTACTGTCCATATTCATCGTTATTGACGATGCTTTAAGTGTCATGTCATCATAAACGACTTCACTTGCTCCATAAAAACGAAGGTCATTCCTGCCGAAAAGTATTATTGAGTCTTTGGATGAGAAAGTCACAGGGTGATCAAGGTCTACCACCCTCTTATTTTTGAAACGAGACGTATCACCAGGAGGCAAGGCAATTGAGTCTTTACCTGCCAGTGAATCTGAGTCATTGACAGGACGCAACCCAGGGATTGACGACGACACTTGTGGTGATGCCATCACCTGAAAAGCGCATGTAACAACAATAGCCATTACAACACACCAGAATAATATTTTCAATCCTTGAGTTCTCAATTTAGTCTGATGTAAACATCAATTCAAACTGCAAAATTAATCATTTCTGCTAATTAATACCCAACATTGACATTTATTAATTGTCTATAACAACTAATTTCAATAAAGTTTTTTATTTTTTAACCCAAGTGAGGCAGAGTAAAGCTTCGTTATCAATCATCTCTGCCTTGCATTGCGTGAATTGACATCTGGACATGAATAAATAACGCCATATCAAAATACTGCCGCAGAATCCATTTGGAATCTACGGCAGTTGTTTTATTATTCATTTTCTATGGCGCTCCAAATAAAGCTGTCATCATGTCGAATCGAGCAAGGGTGTCGGGACCAAATTTTTCGAGTTTAGCTCTTGCGACATCAAGTGTGCGTGTGTCGTCGGGGTGTGACTTGCTGAAGAACTTGTCGGCATAGCACACCAATTTTTCTTCGATACTCACCGGTAGCAAGTCACGATGCGGCAATGGTAATTCGCGCGAAACAATTTCTTCACACGACAGACCCGCTCCAGTGTGGCGCTCACACACAAGAGCATGCCTGAACAATCCCAACTCGTCAAGCATGGCTCGCCCCAAAACGCCATGACAAATGTATGGCTGATCCCCGTTACAATAAATACCCGGAGCATCGGTATGCAATATACCTATATCATGAAGCATTGCCGCCTCGACAACAAAGTCTATGTCGACAGGTGTGTGTGTTGCGACAAGTCGCTCGGCAAGCTTCTTGGCAAGGGTTGCAACCTGCTCGCTGTGTTTTATCAACAATGAGCACAAAGGGCTTCCCTGACGATAATAACGATAAATAATTGAGTAAGTATCAATCATGACAAATGAATAGAAAAAGGTGTGCCGCAATGACTTTACTCATAATGCAACACACCTCTGTAATTTTCAACTGAGTTCAGTACAATCAGTCAAGGATTGTATTCCAACCGTGAATGTCTTCCAAATCACCCTTCTGGATGCCTTGCAAACGCTTGTAAAGCTCGGTAACTACAGGACCTGCATTACCATCCTTGGAAATCACATAGGTCTTATCCATGTCGTTGTCATAAATCTCACTCAATGGTGAGCAAACTGCTGCAGTTCCGCACTCGGCTGCCTCGTCGACCTCGGCAAGCTCCTCGATAGGAATTGGACGGCATTCTACCTCAAGACCCATGTCCTTGGCAATTTGCTGAAGGCTCATGTTGGTGATTGAAGGAAGGATTGAACCACTCTTTGGGGTGATATATTTGTTGCCCTTGATGGCAAAGAAGTTGGCTGGTCCGCACTCATCGAGATACTTCTTCTCCTTGGGGTCAAGGAAGAGCACTGCCGAGAAACCATTCTCTTGAGCACGAGCTGTAGCACGCATACCGCAAGCGTAGTTTCCGCCCACCTTCCAACGACCGGTACCACATGGAGCTGCACGGTCATACTCACGATAAACGGCAACCTTTGTTGGCTTGAAGCCTTCGGGGAAGTAAGGACCTACTGGTGTAACGAAAATTATAATAGTGTACTCATCGGCTGGCTTAACACCTACTCTTGCCTGGGTTCCAATTTCAACTGGACGGATGTAAAGCGAGCTGCCGCTCTCATAGGGAGGAATGAAGCGCTCGTTAAGCTTCACAACCTTCTTTACCATCTCCAAGAAGAGCTCTTCTGGAACGGGTTCCATCTTGATGCCCTTGGCACTGTTGATGAGGCGCTGTGCATTAGCCTCGGGACGGAAGATGCGAATCTTGCCATCTTTTCCACGGAAAGCCTTCAATCCCTCGAAGATTTCCTGTCCATAGTGCAAGCAGGTAGCTGCGATGTGAATGTTGACGAATTCTGAGTCGCTAACCTCTATTTCGCCCCATTTTCCATCTTTGAAGGTACAACGCACGTTATAGTCGGCCTTAATGTAACCAAAAGGCAGGCTACTCCAATTAATGTTCTCTAAGTTTGTCATAATAAATAAATGTGTATTAAAAAGTTTATTAACGATAAGCTATAAAAATCAAAAGGCGGCTTGTTTCTTTCCCAATTATATTCATATTGCAACCTTTTGAGTTATATTTCCTATCTTAACTAAATATATGCCACGTGAATTAAGTTTCAGTTCCGAAATACCAGGAGAGAGTGTTGCCTGCGACACTAATTGTCCTAAGATAGTAAATACTTTGACTTGAATAGTTTTCTGAGTACGAATCGTGATAATGCCGCTACGCTGGAAAATCTCTATGCCATCGGTCTGTTTAGGGTCGGTGAGGCTGCGTCCTTGCACGTGATTAGTCTCACGCCATTGAACCTTGGCACTCACACTCGATGGAAGAGCAAGTGCAATAATCATAGAAAATATTACCAACAATCGCCTCATCACTTTTTGTCACAGTTACAGATGCAAAAATACAACTTTCTTTGAAAAACAAAAAAAGTTCTAAGGTATTTTTTCATATTATTGCTTAAAAATTGTCAATTATGCTGACAATGGTGCAAAAAGGTTCATTTTTTGAGCCTTCTCGAAGATATAATTGGACACGTTGCTTACAGATTGTAAGCACTACAAACAACTTTTATATGATCAAAAAAGGATTATAGACCTTCTCATCGCCAACGGTTGTCGTGTCGCCATGGCCAGAAGCAATGACAGTATCGTCGGGCAATGTGAGAATCTTAGAATTGATGCTCTCCATCAGTACCTGGAATGAGCCTCCAGGCAAATCGGTTCGACCTATACTGCTTTGAAACACAACGTCACCAGTGAGAACAAGCGAACTGTCGGGGCAGTAAAAAGACAAAGAACCTGGTGAGTGTCCAGGAGTCTCAAGAACACGAATTTCCTCTCCGCCTAATTCTATTATATCATTCTCCGACAAAAAGTGGTCAATAGTCAATGGCGTCATATCTATCTTCAAGCCGAAACGGGCCCCTTGAGCGGGCATTTGAGCAGCAAGTTCAATCTCTTTGACACCAGCCTCGACTTTCACGTCATATTTTGTTGCTAACCAACGAGCGGAACAAGCATGGTCCACATGACAATGAGTGAGCAACAAATGTTTTAAAATGAGATTATTACCATCGATAAACGAAGTAATCATATCCTTTTCGCTATCGGTCATCATGCCAGGATCAATCACAATACACTCACCTCCTGGTGCGCTCCACAAGATATAGCAGTTCATGCCAAAAGGGTTCATAGTAAACCTTGAGATTTTCATGTTTTTTGAAAGGGATTATAGTGGTAGATAAACAATCTTCTTAGTCTTGAAGAATTCTTCTTTAAAATAGCTACTTATCTCATCAACAAGTGCCTCTTTCTTGAATCGAGACAGTTCATCGTTCAAGTCTCCTCCTTTAAGGCACAGCAAGCCATTAGGAATTGCATTGGCATGGTCGTTAGAGACATATCGCCTAACAAGCTTCACCATATCGGGAAGCGGCATCACAGCACGACTGACGACAAAATCATACTTGCCTTTTACCTCCAGCACATCGCCATGTTGAAAAACAACGTTGGTAATTCCCGCCTTTTGTGCAATGTCCTGAGCAACTTTCAACTTCTTGGCGATGCGGTCGACAAGAAGAAATGACACCTCGGGGTAATAAACTGACAATGGCAATCCCGGGAAACCGCCTCCTGTACCAAGGTCAAGAATCCTTGTCCCAGGTGTGAATTTCACAAATTTTACAAGTGCGAGAGAATGAAGGATGTGATTGATTTCAAGGTTGTCAATGTCCTTACGAGAAATGACATTTATCTTTGCGTTCCATTCTGGGTATGCACGCATCATAACACCAAATTGCTCAAGCTGATGTGAACTCAATTCGGGAAAATATTGTTTTATAAGCTCCATTTCTATATCTCAAAAAAAGACAACAAGTTACAACCTCTTCAGTATAGAATTCTCACACTGGAATTGCTCAAGGTCGTCATAGTCGATATTTATAGTGGGCTCACCCACCGATTCCACTGCTATGACACTGGCATCGTAACTCCATGTGATACCCCGGCTTGTGAAAAAGAAATTGTTGGTAACAGTGAGATTTGGCAAATTGAAATAACCCAAATCATTCAACTCATCTTCATTGCTTGCGCCCTGGTCGTCCATGAGTTTCTCCTTCAATGCCGCCGTCAATTTCTCTATACAGTCATCTCTGAACAAATCGGCAAGTGTAACCTTCTTCATTTCTTTTAGGTCGAAGTTTATATAATGGTGAGAGGTAGACGTGCGTTGACCATTCTTATCTATCGCCTCCTCCTTACAGAAGGATATCAGTCCATTAGAATAATACATCACCTTGACATTCACAGTAAGCTCAAAACGGTCAATATCTATCTCGTCTACAATTGAATCGGCCGCAGAACTGTTGTCCTCTTTAGGCGTGTTTTTTGTGATGACTGACTTGGCATAAAGTCTCATAGCTTCTTTGATGCCACCCACATCTTCAGTACTATTCAAAACAGCTTGAGCAAAAAGTTTCTTCAACTTATTGACCGATGTAGAATCTTTATAGGATTGTGGATAGGACGCAACAAGCTTGACTTTCATCTGGCACACCTCTCCGTTGCTCTTCTTGAAAGAACCGGTTTCTTCTACCGAATCGGTGGCAAGTTTAACGTCGCCTTCGGTTGATTCTCCACTACCGGAACATCCCGAAAGTGCCATAAAAAGCATAAAGCATAAAATATAAAAAGAAATAATACGGCTCATACTAATGATATTCTCTTTGTTTTAAATAAAATGCTCACGCTCACAAGGCTTTGAGCAAGCTCAGCTTTGTCTCGCTTATTCGCATTTTTTCAGACCGCTAAAGTATAAAAAAAATTGTTAATAACGAAATAATCGGCCTGTTAATCATCAATTTTGACAAAAAATGCACTACATTTGCCACGAATAATGCAATTATTAACAAAAAACGAAGAATAAAATGAATGACAAACTTAAATTGATACTTCTTGCTGTGATACTTTCTTTTTCAAGTTTAGTATCAGCAGCACAATCAAGTCCTGTCGACAAAGTTGCTGAACTTGACGATGTATATGCACAATACATTCCCGCTTTCATGATAAAGGGCTTGACCAACATGGGAAGCATGGAAATATTGAAGGCCACTCCCATCCCCTCAGGCATGCTCAGGAAAGTGACCAGCATGCAATTTATCATGACAAGCAAGAAGAAGGCTGTGAAGAAGGCTCAGAAAATATTGAAAGACCTTGACAACCCCCGCAATTATTCAGTACTCTTCCGTTCAAGTTCTAACAAGGAAGAAAAGATAGCGATTTATGCTTCTCCTGCCAATAGCGAGACGTTCAATGAGGCAATACTTGTTATCAATGAGCATGACCGACAGATAATTGTTATACAATTATTAGGAGAATTCAGCATGGAAGACGTCAGAGACATCGAAGACGAGCTTCGCGATGAATCTTCAACCACTGTCACTCCTTTAGACGAGTAGTAATTGACACACTTGTGATATTTAATGTCCCTAAAAGAGCTCTTTTGAGGACATTTATTTTGTTCTATAATACAAATTTATATGATAAGACAAACGTCGCAAATATGAGTAATTTGATTTTCATAATGCAAGATTTTGTAGATTTCACAAAAACTCATTGCGCCTCTTAACCTTAATTCAAGCCATAAGTTTTAACAAAAAAATTGTGATGCACAATCACTTAGAAAGGATTATGCATCACAAATTAATATTGTATTCAAAATACTTTTACTCAAGTCCGCGCAGGCGAAGCAGCGCACTGGCATCTGGCTCACGTCCACGGAACTTCTTGTAGAGTTCCATAGGATCCTCGCTGTCGCCTGCCTCAAGGATGTAACGGCGATAGTCGTTGGCAACGTTCACGTTCATAGGACCTTCCTCCTGGAAGCGTTCCCAACCATCGGCCTCGAGCACTTGTGCCCAAAGATAGGTATAGTAACCGCAGCTATACTCCTCGCTGTTGAAGATGTGCTTGAAATATGGACTGCGATAGCGATATTCTATAATCTTGGGCATGTGCAGACGTTTTGCAACCGAGCGCTCAAACGCTTTCACATCAATGTCGCCGCACCAGTTGATTTTATGCCACTCAATATCGAGCAAAGCAGCTCCTACAAGTTCGGTAGTCATGAATCCCTGGTTGAACTTTGACGACTCTATGAGCTTATCAACAAGTGCTTGTGGAATAACCTCACCAGTCTTGTAGTGCCTTGCATAGTTTCTCAGAACCTCAGGCACAAGCATCCAGTGCTCATTGATTTGTGAAGGCATCTCAACCATATCGCGGTCGATATTTGTTCCCTCGAGTCCACGGTAAGCAACCTGTGTCAACATTCCGTGCAGTGCATGTCCAAACTCGTGGAACACAGTCTCCACCTGATCTATCGACAGCAATGAAGGAGTGTCCTTGGTGGGAGGATTGAAACTACCCACGTTGTACACGATGGGACGTTCAACAACGCCATTGTAGTTATAGGAAGTGTTAAAGACACTCATCCAGGCGCCCTGAGCTTTTGTTGGGCGTGGGAAATAGTCGGTCATAAACACTGCAAGATGCTTACCGTTGGCATCCTTAACATCATAGACGGTAACCTCTGGATTATATTTAGGAGCATCTTTTATCTCTGTAAATGTAATGCCATAGAGTTTGTTGGCAACATAGAAAATACCGTTCTGCACAACGCTGTTAAGCTCGAAATAAGGGCGGATTTCATCCTCGCTGAAGCTGTAGCGCTCGGCTTTCACCTTATTAGCATAATAGTAGTAGTCCCAAGGCTCGAGCTGGAAGTCGGCACCGTGAGCATTGGCATAACGTTGCATGTCGGCAACCTCCTCGTCTACTTTCTTGATTGCTGGACGCCAAATCTGCATAAGCAGGTCCTCAGCATTCTCCACGGTCTTTGCCATCACTGCGTCGCATGCATAATCGGCATAGGTTTCAAAACCAAGCAAGTTGGCCTTGCGCTGACGCAGTTTGAGAATCTCATTGATGTTCTTGCTGTTGTCCCACTCATCACCATGGCTGGCAGTGCTGGTGTACATCTTGTACATTTTCTCACGGAGTTCACGATTGTCGGCATCGTTGAGGACAGCCAGGCGAGTGGCTGCCGATGCTGTGAAAGCCCAACCCTCATGGCCACGCTGCTTTGCAAGCTCGGCGGCTCCATCAATCACCTCCTGTGAGAGGCCCGACAGCTGCGAGGCATCGGTGACATAAATCACATTCTCACTCATCTCGTGCATCACATTCTTACCGAAGGCAAGCTCAAGCTCAGCCTCACGTTGGTTAATCTGCATGAGTTCGGCTTTCTGCTCGGGAGTGAGAAGCGCACCCTTGCGCACAAACTTCTTGTAATACTTCTCAACAAGACGTTTCTGCACATTGTCGAGTCCCATCTGGTCGGCATTATTGTAAACCATTTTAATGCGAGAGAAAAGACCGTCATTCATGTATATCTCATCGTTGTGAGCAGTCATCATCGGAAGGAATTTCTCGGCAATTTTCTGCATCTCGGGAGTGGCATCACTCTCGTTAAGAGCCATAAAGACCAAGCACACCTTATTGAACACTTCACCGCTATTGTCAAGTGCCAAAACGGTGTTCTCGAAGGTGGGAGTTTGACGTGCACTGGCAATCATCTCAATCTCCTGATTGTGCTGAGCTATACCCTGCTCAAGAGCAGGCAAATAGTGTTCATACTTGATTTTGTCGAATGGCGGAATATTGTACTTCGTTTTGTACTCCGTCAAGAAAGGATTTTCATTAGTCTCGTTCACACTTTTAGGTTTTTTCCCAGCTGCTGGCAAAGCAAGAACAGCGATGGCAAGTAATAAAAAAATTGTCTTTCTCATAAATCACATGTGTTTATATTAAAAATATTATTTCCAAACAAAAGTTGCAACCTGTGGATAGTGGTCGCTATCGCCCTCTTTGTCTCGACACCAGTCCAACGCTTGCATCTTGCCACGATATAGAATGTGGTCAATCTTGAAATACATGCGTCGGTCATGGAAGGTGTAGGTCATGCCCGCTCCACAATCTTGAAAAGCGTCGTTCATGTCATCACCACTGATGGTGCGATAGCAATAGGACGATGGCACCTCGTTGAAATCGCCACACAAAATCACATTCTCAGGGCTGTTATCGATAATAGAACGAATTACTTCGGCTTCGATGGCATGCCGCCTGAAAGCTGTCGTTAACTTGTTGTAAAACGAATGTTTTATACGTCTTAACTCACTGCGCTTGTCGACTCTCACCCCTCCTTTGGTAATATCGGCATAGAATTCTTTATCGCCTTCGGCCATACCTATTGAACGCAGATGAACATTAATGATGCGCAACTGTTGGCCATCAGGGAGCCTTAAGTCAAAAGCCTTGGCATAAAGACCTCCCTTATATTCATAAAGAGCATTGAAAGCCGAATCGGGGACAACCGTGTAGGGATACTTCGAGAATATCATCAAGTCGCGTCGACCATCACTGTGATAAGGGTATTTTTGAGCAAGTTCATCGCTCATCATCTCAACATTTGAAAGCTTGAGATAGTCGCGCTCCTGAGAACCCTCCTGCAACAGCACGAAATCGACATTTTGGTCTAAAATATATCGCATTGACTTTGAAGGCTCATGGTTCTTGGGGTTATAAGGTCCAAAATTGGCAACATTAAAAGTCATCACCTTAAAGGTATTCTCCTTTTCATTGCTGCCTGAAAAAAGATTCATCGGGCAAACTGTGCTCAGAGGCTGATATGAAAGTAGCAAAGCCCCCAGTGTTATTAATGAGATTTTCCACCTGAGCGCTATAAGCCATGAAAGCATTATTACAACATTGATGACAAATGTCAAGGGCAAAGCAAGAGTCATGAATGGCAGAATTCGGCTCTTGGCTGGATGCACAAGCCCACCCCAGGCCGAAGCGAGAAGCGCTATTGCCATCAACGACGTGATGACAATAAGCGTAATCTTCAATGAGCGTTTACCTATCTTGATGCGTTTCATTTATTTCAAACCAATAACCCAACCAAAACACTTAATCTTCATGATTATTTTATCGCTTGCGAGATGCATTGAACAAGAATTCACGTTCCTCATCGGTGAGAGCACCATATCCCGATCGCTTTAGCTTTCCCAAAATTTCATCAAGACGTTCTTCGTCAACAATCGTCTGGGATTTATTAGACTGTGCCGAGCCCGCTTCCTTGGCCTTTGCTTTGTTCTTCTTTTTAGACTCCTGATGCCCATTAAAGGATTTTCCGCCTGTTGGCTTCCACGCATTTCTCTTCATGTTACCCTTTGAAAAAAACGACACAAGAGCATCGATACAATGGTTTATCCATGAAGTGATATCATGACCACTCTTTATAGAAAGACCAAACCACAACCCCATGAGCATGCCTCCCAAATGGGCAATGTGCGAACCCTGATTACCGCTTTCGATGCCTATGAGGTCGATGAAAACCGTAACTAAAGCAATCCACTTGAGCGAGATGCCACCTATGAATAATAGCCCTATCTGATAGTTGGGCCTATAAACCGAGATGGCAATGACTATCGCCATCACCGAAGCCGAGGCGCCAATCAGCGCGCCTTTTTGAGACTCAAGAGCCGGGAGCAAGTTGTAAGCAGCAAGATACAACACAGCTCCTGCCAGCCCGCCAAGTACATACAACCCACCCAACTGCCGTGGCGTAAAACACTCGAGAAAGATTCTTCCCAGCCAGTATAGCCATAACATGTTAAACAATATATGCAATACTCCATAATGAGAGAACATATACGTGACAATTGTCCATGGCTTCACCAGCAGCTGGTGCAGGTCGGAGGGAAATTCCACCCATTGCAGAGCAATAGAACCAGTACCAAATGCGATAAAGGTAACAAGTCCTACCAACCTGATGATGACAAACACTGCTATATTTATATATATGAAACGTAGCAGCAGCGATGATGATTTATATTTTCTTATTAATGTATCGAACATCATGATTTTCTATAGAAAAACAGTCCTTTATTTTTCCAGTACAACAACAAAATGAACGCAAACAGCATGCCTCCCAAATGAGCAAAATGCGCAACACCGCTCATAACACTTGTGACTCCGAAGAACAACTCCATAATGGCAAATCCTATAACAGCCCACTTGGCTTTTATGGGAATGGGGACAAACATGATATAGATGGGGACATTTGGGAACAACACAGCAAAAGCCAACAATATACCGAAAACTGCACCCGAGGCGCCAACGGTAACCAACATATTGAAAAAGTCACTCCTTAAAACTTGGTCAACTACATTTCCACTTTCATTTACAATCATTATGTAATCTTCGGTGATACCACCATCGGAAATGTGCCACACAAGTTCCTGTACAAGTCCAGCACCAATTCCACAGAAGAGATAGAAGATAAGATACCTCTTTACTCCCATAACTCTTTCAAGAAGCGAACCGAACATCCACAAGGAGAACATGTTGAAGAAGATGTGTGTTATTCCAGTGTCGAAACCACTCGAATCATGCATGAACATGTAGGTCAAAAGCTGGTGAACATGGAATTTACTTCCCAACCAAAAATGAAGTGACAAATAGTCATTCAAATCGATAATGCCACGTTGCTTGAACAATATTGTCGCAATCCACAAAATGACATTTATTATTATAATATTTTTGGTAACAGGGGGTATGTCTACACCCTTCCATCTAAAATTTGTCGCCATTAATTCTTATTTATATAAATATTGATTTGAGTTGACAAAATTAAGATAAATTGCCGAAAAAACACCATTTGACAAAGGAAAAATGACCTTTTTTAATAAAAAATATAAAAAAAAATATGTTTTTTTTTGCTGAATGTTTTAGTTTTAATATATTTGCGATGTTAAAAGCATTCAAAACTTATTTTGTTAACAATTTTAATCATTAATTATTATGAACAAAACAGAATTAGTAAACGCTATTGCTAACGAAGCAAAATTAACTAAGGTTCAGGCAAAGGCTGCTCTTGAGGCAACAATTTGCGCAGTAGAGAAAGCTCTTGCTAAGGGTGACAAAGTTGCTCTTATCGGCTTTGGAACTTTTGACGTAGTAAAGAAAGCAAAACGTCAGGGTGTAAACCCAGCCACTGGTGCTAAGATCACCATCCCAGCCAAGAAAGTGGTTAAGTTCAAAGCAGGTGCTGAACTCGCAGGCAAGGTTAAATAAGCTGTTAGCAATTATTTAACGAAATAAAGGTTTCACATCATTGCGATGCGAAGCCTTTATTTTTTATACTTGTCACGATTTGTCGTCGGCAGATTTATTGCCGCATTTTTTCTTCAATCGCTGAATATAAGCCAGCTCATTGATAGCGTAGTCTTTACTAAAAGGGTCATCCAGCAAATCCTTAAACTCTCTCTCGGCATCGTCTAACTTTCCAAATTCAACATAGCTGTAAGCCCTTCGTCGTTTCAGAAATGATGCAAAAGCTGCAATATTCTCGGGATAATTCTCATTATTACCGAAATTGTCGTGTATCATTTTCAGGTAACTCTCGATATAGTAGAAAACTCTGATGTCGCCGGCATTAGCAAGAACATTAACCAATTCCATCAAATGTTCTATATTGTTTGAACCACGCAGCAAGTCCACATAGTAATAAGCATTTTCATACATCCCCAATTCGACATAACAGAACGCTATATAATAACAAGTCCTTTCCATTGCCTCGCTAAGGCTTGAAAGGTTCTCAGACTTGATGGAATTGAACACACTGAGAAAGTGTTTTAATGCTTGAGCATAACAACTATTGGCAAAGCAACGCCTTCCCCAGTAGAAATGGAATCCGGGGTGCGAGTTCACAAAGCTGCCCAAGAGCGCTTCGTTCTCGTTGAGCGACCGATCATTGCTCTTCAGTTTGTCTTGCGCTTCTTTCCACATAAAGTCAAACTCCTGCAACTTTTTCTTCACATCGCCATCATCAAAAGCAAGCAATATAGATGTCATGCCTTGCGCCAACCTGTTATTTTGCTCGCTGAGGGCATTAAGCCGTCCTATATTATCAGGACATTGCATTGAGTAGACCCGATAATACATGGTCGCATCATCATGACCCTCGGCGTTAAGATTAATAGTAAGACTTTGCTCCTTGCCGTCTCCATCAACAAAATCAACAATCATAACGGCATTCTGATGGGGCCAAGAATAATGCTCCACCTCATGAGCGACTAAAGGATCACTCGCTAAATAGTTTTCAGAATACTCATAGCTTTTTTTATACTCGATGAGAGGGAAGTGCAATGGCACTTTCCTGATAAAATTCTCATCACCAAACACCGATAAATCATCATCGGTCAAAACGCGCAATTTTTTGTATTTAATTCCATTGAGGTTGAGATTCATGCAAGACAATTTCAAGTAGTCCTCAAGTGTAAAGCTTGACTCAAAAGATGAACGATAATCAAAGTCGGTTGATTGGTGATTGATTTCCAGCTCACGTGAGAAAATAAATTCATGAAGGTCCATCGCATCTTGATACTCAAGGTCTCGATAGTAACCACCACGATTTTCCTTTATCTCCCTCTCTACTTCAAGGATGAATTTGTGCTGAGCCGAGAAAAAGGAATCAAGAGCTTCTGACAATAAATTGAGAGAGCAGTTATATAGCTCAATACCCATAGTCAAGAAAACCACATTGTCTTTGTTAGAGATGCCATAAATAAACTTACGAAAAAGATAAGAGGCGTTGAAATAATTGACAATATGCCTCACCACATTGAGGTTGTCGATACTTGTAACATAAAAAGACGGATAATAAACCGTCACAACGTTCATCGGAACATGATAACAAACATCGAAAGTCTTTCCTTGGTAAGAAAAGGTATAGTTCTTTTGATCGCTGTTTTCACTGTTATTTTCTTTGTATTTGCAATTAAGCTGTTCAAGACAACTCAAAAAAATATTTATAAGTGATGAATCAGACAAAACCAGTTGTGATGTTTTTGTTTTTTTATTGAATAATCCCATTTTATCAAGTTTTAATTAAAATGAATTTTGCAAAAAGCATGCCAAAAATCAATGGTTTGCATTCCATTTACACATATAAAAAATAATAATTATATAATATAAATCAAACTTTTTCACTACCTTTGCATTCGTGAAAACGAAAAATGATTGCAAATAAGTCTTATTCCGTTGATTTATAACGCATTAATGACTTGACTCAATATTTATTCATCATTATACATTTTAATTTTTCTAACAAATGAAGACAATCTACACTTTCGGTAATGGTAAAGCAGAAGGTAGTGCCGACATGAGAGACCTCCTGGGAGGCAAAGGCGCTAACCTCGCCGAGATGAACCTCATTGGTGTGCCTGTTCCTCCAGGTTTCACTATCACCACTGAAATGTGTCGCCTCTACAACGAGAAGGGACGCGACGAAGTTATCAAACTCATCAAGGGTGACGTTGAGAAGTCAATAGCTCACATCGAGAGCTTGACTGGAAACAAGTTCAACGACCCATCAAATCCTCAGCTCGTATCGGTACGCTCGGGCGCTCCCGTTTCGATGCCTGGTATGATGGACACCGTTCTTAACTTGGGTATCAACGACGAGGTAGCTGCTACTCTTGCCGAAAAGAGTGGAAATCCCCGTTTCGCATGGGACAGCTATCGTCGCTTTGTGCAGATGTACGGTGACGTAGTTCTTGGCATGAAGCCCGAGAACAAGACCGATATCGACCCATTTGAGGAGATCATTGAGCACATGAAAGCAGCAAAGGGTGTGAAATTTGACACCGAACTCGATGTTGACGACCTTAAGGAGTTGGTAAGACAGTTCAAGATTGCTGTGAAGAAAAATACTGGTAAGGACTTCCCAACCAGTGCATGGGATCAGCTCTGGGGAGCTATCTGCGCAGTGTTCGACAGCTGGAACAACGAGCGAGCTATTCTCTATCGTCAGATGAACCGCATCCCCGAGGAGTATGGCACCGCAGTTAACGTTCAGGCCATGGTTTATGGTAACATGGGTAACAACTCGGCTACTGGTGTTTGCTTCTCTCGTGACGCTGCTACCGGTGAGAACCTCTTCAACGGCGAGTACCTGATCAATGCTCAGGGCGAGGACGTTGTGGCTGGTGTTCGCACTCCACAGCAGATTATGACCGAGGGCTCACGCCGCTGGGCTGCCCTTCAGGGCATCAGCGAGGAAGAGCGCGCAAGAAAGTATCCTTCACTCGAGGAGGCTATGCCCGAGTGCGCCAAGGAGCTTGTTGAGATTCAACACCGCCTCGAGGAGCATTATCGTGACATGCAGGATATGGAGTTCACCATCCAGGACGGCAAGCTCTGGCTGTTGCAGACACGCAACGGCAAGCGCACAGGTGCTGCTATGGTGAAAATTGCCATGGATCTGCTCCGCGAAGGCAAGATCGACGAAAAGACCGTCCTCAAGCGCATGGAGCCTGAGAAACTCGACGAGCTTCTCCATCCTGTATTCGACGCTTCAGCAATGAAGACTGCCAAGGTTGTTGCTAAGGGTCTTCCCGCAAGTCCTGGTGCTGCTACCGGTCACATCGTATTCTTTGCTGATGACGCCGAGGCATGGGCACAGCACAACAAGAAAGTTATCTTGGTTCGCCTTGAAACTTCTCCCGAGGACTTGCGCGGTATGAGCGTAGCACAGGGTATCCTCACCGCTCGCGGTGGTATGACCAGCCACGCAGCCGTTGTTGCTCGCGGTATGGGTCGCTGCTGCGTTTCGGGCGCTGGCGAGATTGTTGTTGACTACAAGAACAAAACCGTTGAGATGAGCGGTAAGGTTTACCACGAAGGCGACTGGATTTCATTGAACGGTAGCACCGGTGAGGTTTACGAGGGTCTCGTATCGACCGTTGACGCCGACATGAGCGGTGACTTCGCTTCAATCATGAATCTGGCTGAGAAATACAGCAAGATGTACGTTCGCACCAATGCCGACTCACCACGCGACGCCAAGGTTGCTCGCAAGTTTGGTGCCAAGGGTATCGGTCTGTGCCGCACTGAGCACATGTTCTTCGAGGGCGACCGCATCAAAGCTATGCGCGAGATGATTATCGCTAGCGACGAGGAGAGCCGCCGAGTTGCACTCGACAAGCTGCTCCCATTGCAGCGTGGCGACTTCGAGGGTATCTTCGAGGCTATGGACGGATTTGGTGTTACCATCCGCCTGCTCGATCCTCCCTTGCACGAGTTCGTACCCCACCAGCTCGCTACTCAGAAGGAGCTTGCCGAAGAACTCGGCATCACTCTTGAGGATGTGAAGAACGTTTGCACCAACCTCGAGGAATTCAACCCAATGCTCGGCCACCGCGGTTGCCGTCTGGGCTGTACATATCCCGAGATTACCGAGATGCAGGCACGCGCCATCATCGAGGCAGCCCTCAACGTGAAGGCTCGCGGCATCGACGTTCACCCCGAGATTATGGTTCCACTGGTAGGTGTTCTTCCTGAGATTGAGATGCAGTCTCGCATCATCAACGAGACAGCTCAAAAGGTATTTGCCGAGCGTGGCGAGACGGTTGCCTACAAGGTGGGTACCATGATTGAGATTCCACGTGCCGCTCTCGTAGCCGACCAAATCGCTCAAGTTGCCGACTTCTTCTCGTTCGGTACCAACGACTTGACTCAGATGACCTTCGGTTACTCACGTGACGATGCTCCCAAGTTCCTTGGCAAGTACAAAGAACTTGGCATCCTCAAGGTTGATCCATTCGCAGTCCTCGACCAGGAAGGCGTTGGCCAGCTCGTTGAGATGGGTACCAAGAAGGGCCGTGCAACTAAACCCGAACTCAAAGTGGGTATCTGTGGTGAGCACGGTGGTGAGCCATCGAGCGTGAAGTTCTGCGCAGGCCTCGGCATGGACTACGTTTCTTGCAGTCCTTACCGTGTGCC